>JAFXWR010000146.1 GCA_017542725.1 Lachnospiraceae bacterium
GATGAAATTGGTCTTTTTATGCAAGAATACAAAACACCTTTTCTTAATTTTTCTTTGCTAAACGGCTCCCTAGTAGAATCCTTTTTTACAACTAAAATAGGAGATGTCTCGATCTTCTCATATGTAGTAAACCTTTTTTTACACTTAATACACTCTCTTCTTCGCCTTATAGAATAGTCTTCATTCCTCCTGGAATCTATAACTTTAGTATCAGGTGCTTTGCAAAATGGGCACATCATAATAATGTTCCTCCTAATTGCATATTAAAGTTATATTTTACTATATATTGTGCTCTTTTTCAAGATAAAGCACGAATTTATGTAATGCCCTTGCCCTATGGCTTATTTTGTTCTTTTCAGAAACACCTAGATTTGAATATGTTTTAATAATCCCTTTTTCCATATCTTTAGGGTCTCCAACGGCAAATATTGGGTCATAGCCAAATCCTTCAGTTTTTTCAATGCTTTTAGCTATATAACCATCAACTTTAGCCTCAAAAGCATGTTCTAAAGTGCTATTTGCCAAAGTATCTATTATCTCTATTACCGACAAAACTGTAATAAAATAGGCTTTCCTTTCAGAATTGGTTACATTTTTCATTAGTTCCAATATTTTATTATTCTTATCACTTTGCTTAGTATTCTCTCCAAGAAACCTTGCTGAATATATGCCTGGTGCACCATCTAAATAGTCTATACATAGTCCAGTATCATCAGCAATCAAGTAATCGCCATTTTTAAGCATTCTCTTTTCTTTCATCTCATCATATAAGGCTTTTGACTTAATATATGCATTATCATAAAAAGTCTTTCCTGTTTCATCAGGGTTAATATTAATTCCCAAATCTGACATTATAAAAATAATATCCTTGTATTTTTCACCAAGGATATCAATAATTTCACTCATCTTATGTTTATTATTTGTTGCAAATATAAGTCTCATATACTACTTAATCTTAACTTTTTTAGGATACTTTACAATCCTTCCATCTGAATAAACAAAAGTTGCTTGTATATTTTTGTCATTGAATGATTTTGATGCAAAGTCTATTAAATCTTTAGAATTATTCTCACCCAAAAGCATACATGCTGTAGATAAATAATCTCCAAGCAAACCATTTTCAGATACTATAGTCACTGAATCAAGTCCATTGTTAGTTGGATAGCCCGTAGTAGGATCTATGATATGATGATATACTCTATCATCACCCTCAATTTTGAAATATCTTTGATAATTACCACTTGTTATAACATTTCTATTTTTTACATCTATAGTGTCAATAATATCATTTCCAGAAAATGGTTTAAAAATGCCAACTCTAAATGCACTATCAGCTCTTCCGTCAACTTCTCCAGTGCAAAGTACATTACCTCCAAGATTAACTATGCAGGCTTTAATATTCTCATTTTCACCCAGCATCTCTTTCAACGCATCACAACAATAGCCTTTTACAACTGCTCCAAAATCATATTGTGTGAGTTTGTCACCAGTAAATGTAATTCTATTCTTTCTAAACTCATTCTCAACAACATTTCTTTCTATAGTATATTTAAAATTTCCGGTATGCCTTCTAGCATCATTAATTTCAGCAAGAGTTGGTAATGTTGTCCTATTCTTTATATCCCACAGATCAATAAGTGTACCTGAACTTAAATCAAACTTTTTTCCAGACCACTCATACAAACTACTAGCAATTTCAAATATAGATGCTACTTCATCACAAATCATTACAGAATCATCAGTTCTATGGTTGATTTCATAGATCTCGCTGCCTTCCTTTGTTTTTGAGAATACTTCTTCATAACTATCTACAAGATTTTTCATTGATTGAAAATAACTTGATGCTATAGCTTCATCACGAACTCCATAAAGACTTATAGAACATTGTGTATCAAATGCATCAAAAGCAAATTGGATAGGTTTATCTTCTACTCCATAATTCTTTTTTCTTCCTTCTGGAATCTTGCAAGAGATGGTACTAATTCCTACCATCAGCACCAAGATTATAGTTAAAAACTTTTTCATAATTACTCCGATTTTTTTATTAAATTATTTAAGTGAATTTTTGCCTGTTCTGTAATCGCATCAGGTAAGCCAGCAAGTTTTGCCACAGCTATACCATAACTCTTCTTTGCTGAACCTCTAACTATCTTTCTTAAGAACTTAATCTCGTCATTATTTTCCAATACTGCTATATTAAAATTATTTACTCCATTAACTTTTCCTTCAAGTTCAGTAAGTTCGTGATAATGGGTGGCAAATAATGTCTTTGCTTTTATTACATTACTTAGATACTCAATCACTGACCAAGCAATTGATAATCCATCATATGTACTTGTGCCTCTACCTATCTCGTCAAGTATTATAAGAGAATTTTCGCTTGCATTATTTACTATATTAGCAACCTCACTCATTTCAACCATAAATGTTGACTTGCCACGAGTCAAATCATCACTAGCCCCAACTCTTGTAAATATTCTATCAAGTATACATATATCTGCACTCTTTGCAGGCACAAACGAACCTATGTGAGCCATAAGAGATATAAGGGCCACCTGCCTCATATATGTTGACTTTCCCGCCATATTTGGTCCAGTTATTATATCAATAAAGTTTTCATTATCCAAGCTTGTGTCATTTGCTATAAATGTTTCAACGCTATTAAGTTTCTCAATGACAGGATGTCTTCCGCCCTTAATTCTAATTATACCACTCTCGTTAATCAAAGGACAAGTATAATTATTTTCTTTTGCTATATAGGCAAAGTTGCTAAGTACATCAATAATAGCTATGTCAGATGCAGTATTTTTTATTCTCTGTGTCTCAGTAGCAATTTTCTCTCTTACTTCCTGAAATACTTCATATTCCAGATTCCCTAATCTATCTTCAGCACTAAGAATTACTGATTGTAAATCATTTAGTTCTTTAGTTGTGTATCTTTCAGAACTTGTAAGAGTTTGCTTTCTTATAAAATGTTCTGGAATCTCTCCCTTATAGGCATTTGTTATCTCAAATAAATATCCAGTAAGCCTACTATACTTGATTTTTAAATTCTTAATTCCAGTTTTTTCTCTCTCTTTTTGTTCTAGATCTATGAGCCACTGTTTTCCATTTGTCCTGCTCTCTCTATACCTATCAACTTCAGCATTAAATCCATCTTTTATAATGTTGCCATCATGCATAAGATATGGTGGGTCATCTACAATACTTTCATCAATAAGTTTAAATAAATCCTTTAGAGTATCAAATCTCTCTCCCACTTCTTTCGCAAAATCTGAGTTAAATGTGCCAAGCAAGGCTTTTAAATATGGCAACACATATATTGAATTCTTGAATGCAATTAAATCTTTTGCGTTAGCATGTTTCATATCCACTCTTGCAACTATTCTCTCTAAGTCATATATAGCACTTAGATACTCTCTCAGTTCATGTAGATCAACCTGCTTTTCCAAAAAACTTTTTACTGCATTTTGTCTATAAGTAATTAAATCTTTATCCTTAAGTGGTTCTTCAATTATTCTCCTAAGGAGTCTTCCACCCATAGCAGTTTTTGTTTCATCAAGCACATGAAGAAGTGTGCCCTTTCTATCTTTATTCTGCATACTTTCTGTCAATTCCAAGTTCTTTATAGTTGCAGAATCTAAATACATATATGATTTATCATTTATGTATTCAATTTTTTCAAGATGAGATAACTCATTTTTTTGGTTTTCTCTTACATAATAATAAGCTGCTATACTTGAATATATCGCATTGCTATCTTTTATATCATAATAATTGCTTATACTTTTAAGCAATTTATCCAATAGGGCATACTCTTTATCTTTAAGATTGTTTAAATCAAAAATATTATCGTTTATTACAGTGACAGCTATTTCATACTTATCTCTTATCTCTGACAAATCAAAACTTGAATAAGAAATATTAGCATTGACAAGTATCTCTTTTGGTTCAAAGCGTGCAAACAAATCATATAGTGTTTTTCCATCATTTATATTGCTAATCATAAAATCGCCAGTAGAAAAATCAAAAATTGCAACTCCAAATTTACCATCAGAATAATATATTGATAATATAAAATTGTTTACCTTATCTTCAAGATACTCTTGTGCCAAGACTGTACCAGGTGTAATTATTTTAGTAACTTCTCTTTTCACAAGACCTTTAGCAAGCTTAGGGTCTTCCACTTGTTCTGCAATAGCAACTTTATATCCAAGTTTAACAAGTTTTGACATATAGACATCAACTGCATGATAAGGAACTCCACACATTGGAGCTTTTTCTTTCATGCCACAATCTTTACCAGTCAATACCAAGTTTAGAGATTTGCTTACTAGTTTTGCTTGCTCGAAAAAAGTTTCATAGAAATCGCCAACTCTAAAAAATATAATGCAATCATTATAATTTTCAGCAGTATCTAAATACTGCCTCATCATAGGCGATAAATTATCTGACTCTTCGTTTTTAAAATTAATAATTTCCATTTTCAATTATTTTTAAACTTATAGTTCGCCTTCAAAATAAAACTTACAACTTTTAACTAATTTGACTTTTACAATCTGACCTATCAATTCTTTATTACCCTCAAAATGTACCAAATAATTATTTGATAATCTACCTGTCAGTTTTCCAGAAATCTTGTCTTCCCCCTCAACCAATACTTCCATTACTCTTCCCACATATTTCTCTACATTCTTTCCAGAACTATTTTCTACAACTTCTAATAGCTTTTTAAATCTGGTCTTAACAATTTCTTCTGGAACTTGGTTTTCCATTTCTGCTGCCTTAGTGCCAGTACGCTTTGAATACTCAAAAGTAAACACGGCATCAAACAAAACTTCGTTTATAAGAGTTAGCGTATCTTCAAAATCTTTTTCTGTCTCACCTGGGAAACCCACAATTATATCAGTTGTTATGCCTACATCTTCAATATTGTCTCGAATTTTTTTAATTACTTGTAAATAAGATTTTCTATCATAGCGTCTATTCATTGCCTTAAGTATATTATCAGAACCCGATTGCACAGGCAGATGAATATGTCTACAGATATTGTCATTCGCTTTTATGACATTAATCAATTCGTCCGACAAATCTTTTGGGTGTGATGTCATAAATCTTATTCTTTTAAGCCCTTCAATTTTCGCAACTTCATCTAAGAGTTCTGGGAAAGTAACTTTATCATTATCTGTAAAACTATATTTATCGCTTGCCTTTCCACTATAGGAATTTACATTTTGCCCCAACAACATAATCTCAACTACACCATCTTTAACATCCGACTTTATCTCATCAATTATGTCATCTACACTTCTGCTTCTCTCTCTTCCTCTCACATATGGCACTATGCAATATGTACAGAAATTGTTACAACCATACA
>JAFXWR010000147.1 GCA_017542725.1 Lachnospiraceae bacterium
ATAGATTATTGCCTAAATAAAAAGTTCAAAAATGAAAGCAACGCACCAATTTTTGCAGGCTCATTTTACTTTTGGGTAGGAGAAGGAAAGTTAAGAGAAGACGATTACAATGAGGGTAATAATTCACTTGATGAATTTAAAAAGAAATTGTCATCTGAAATTGGATATAATGGTATGTTGAATTCAAATGATGAAGTTATAGAAGCAGTATATGATAATCCAACTATAGCTAAAAATAGTAGAGGAAATATAAATTCGGTAAATTTAAAAAATGGCTATAAGTTAGATGGAAAATACATTGACGAGGATAAACTAAATTCATATATTGAAAAGATGCATATAAAGGTAAATGATAGTATAGACAAAATAAAAAATGGTGTTATAACTGCAAAACCTTATAAAAATACCATTTGTAAAAATTGCCCATATGCTAATATTTGTAGAAAAGAACAACTTTTGGTAGAAGAAGGTGGTGACAGTGAAGTTTAATGATGAACAAAAAAGCATCATAGAAGAAGGTTTAGGTCAAAATCTACTTGTGTCAGCAGCGGCTGGCTCAGGAAAGACCACTGTTTTGACTGAGAGAATCACAAGAAAGATTATGGGAGAGAATTGTGGAGACAAGGACATTTCTCTTTCAAACATTTTAGTTATGACTTTCACTAAAAAAGCTACTGCAGAGATGAAGGCAAGAATAAAACAAAAGTTAGAAGAAAAACTCAATGAAGGTAAAAATGTCAAAAAGTTAATAAAGGAAAGTTCTATAATTCAAAATGCTAATATATCAACAATTGATGCATTTTGCAAAAAAATTTTGGAAGAGAACTATACTGCACTTACAAAAGAAAATAGTTTATATTTTGATTTTGACTTGACATATAGGATAGCAGATGATAAAGAGATTGCTGTGTTATGGGATGATGTAATTGATAATTTCTTAGAAAAGCAATATCTGAATGAGAAATATAAAGTGTTATTTGATTCATATATTGAGAAAACTGATGAGAGTAGACTTAGAGCTTTACTTATAAAAGGACTTAAATTTTTAACATCTGTTACTTGGCCAGATGAGTATTTGTATAATCAGATTTTAGATTTTGAAGAACTATCAAAAAAATCTTATGTTGAGTATATAAAACTATCAATTGAAAACTTGATGTGGTTAAAAGAAAAAATCAAGAAAAGTTTAGTTTATATAGAGAAAATGCAACAAAAATATAGCGATTCACTTGGTGCTGGAGTAAATGCAAAAGGAAATAAACTGACAGACAAGGGGAAAGAAGATTTAACTGATGGGATAGCATATCTTAACAATATTATTTCTTTTTTAAATAATTACTGTGAACTTGCTTTCATTTTCAATGATAAAAACGTATTATCTATTGATAAATCAAGTTATGAGAATATATATAAGGACTGCAGTAACATTTTGTCGGTAAAACCTAAATATCCTACAGTTACATATATTTCTAGTATTACTAAGGATGAATATGATGTATTTAAAGCTGATTTTGAAAAACTCTTGGATGAATTAAAACTTATAACTAAAGTATATACTGTACTTAATTTTACAGATGATAGAATTTGTAATAAGAGTGATAAGATATTTTTAGAATTTTTAAAAGAGTTCTACATGCAAATAGTTGCAGAAAAGAGAAAGAGAAATCTCTACGAGATAAGTGATTATGCGAGGATGTCTCTTGACATACTATACGATAAAAACATTGATAAAAATGGACACATATGTAGAGTTATGTCTAAAAGGGCACACGATATAGGTGCTAAATATGAATTAATATTTATAGATGAATATCAAGATACCAACTATATACAAGAAAAAATTTTAGCTGCAATCTCTGATAACTTTACTAAAGGTAATGTATTTATGGTTGGAGATGTAAAACAAAGTATTTACGGGTTTAGAAATGCTGAACCATCAATTTTCATAAATAAATATGAAGAGTTTTTAAAAGGCATTGGTGGTAAGAATAAAACTCTCAGTACGAATTACAGAAGTACTAAAGAAATCGTTGGCTATATAAATGATTTATTTTCAAAAGCAATGACACCAAAATTTGGAGAGATTGACTACAGCGTTGACAATGCTCTTGGATTCAAAGATGAAGAAGAAAAAAGAGATGTAATTAATAGCAAAAAAGTTGAGATACATGCAGTATATAAGAGTGAGAATGCTGATAATACATTTTCTCCAATTGATTACGAGGCAGATTTTGTGGCGGCAGAGATTAAGAAACTAGTCGACGAAAAGAAATGTAAATATAGTGATGTAGTTATACTTTTAAGGACTATAAAGTATAAGGCAAAAAATTTTGAAGAGGCATTAAAGAGACATAAGATACCATCATACGCTGAGCAAAGAACGGGATTCTTTGAGAAACTAGAGATTAAACTCATGATAGATATTCTATCTATAATTGATAATCCTTTGCAAAACATAGCCATCGCTGCTGTTCTTAAGTCCAACATTTTTGACTTAAGTCATGATGAACTGGCATTTATAAAACATGCTTTTGACAGCGAATATCTCTACGATGCATGTGTTTTTGCTGATAAAATATTATGTAGTAATGATAAAGATGTAGATGAAAATAAAAAAGCTGAGATTGAAAAGAAATTGACTAAATATAATATTGACAAAGAAAAAATTGCATCAAAAGTAAACGGCTTTTTGACAACGCTTTCTAACTTGCAGTTTAAGTCAAGATATTTTACTATAAGTAATTTGATAGAGTATATATATAGCACTTTGAATGTAAAAGAGATAGTTTCTGCAATGACTGATGGGAGACAGAGGAGCGCAAATCTTGACATCTTATATGACTTGGCTGTAAAGTTTGAAAATAGTTCTTACGCAGGACTTTTTAACTTCAATAGATATATAGAAAAGATAAATGATGTTGCTATAGACCAGGGACAGGCTAGAATTTTTGATGAAAATTCGGATGCGGTAAGAATTATGACATTACATACATCTAAAGGATTACAGTTTGATACTGTATTTCTCTGCGGGTGCAATTCGGATTATAATTTTATGGATTCCTCAGATGACATAGACGCGCAATTTGATCAAGAGTATGGTGTTGGACTAGATTTTTATGATTTAAATTTAGGCTATAAGTGTAACACTTCTAAGAAACTACTTATAGCGGCAAAAAAAGAAAGAGACACTAAGCTTGAAGAGTTGAGAATGCTCTATGTGGCACTTACTAGAGCAGAAAATAAATTATATATTACGGGTGTTGCATCAAGAAAGGGTGGGCAGGGTTTTACTTACAAAATGTTAAATGAGTTTATAGATAGTAAGAATAATAATCAAAACATTAACCTTGACATATCAGAGTGCTGCAATTATATGGAAGTAGTGCTGTCCAATTATCCTATAGGTGATGAAAAGTATTGCTCATTTGAATCACATGAGTGGGTGATAAAAGAAGAATGCGAGGATGTGGATGAAATATCTATTGACGAAGCTTCTAAAGATTGTAGGAA
>JAFXWR010000148.1 GCA_017542725.1 Lachnospiraceae bacterium
TAATTGTATCTATGATTTTCACAACAGGAGGTTTTGCGACACTCGCAGACTCTGTTTCTGATGTCATAGAAACTTCTGAAAGTGGGAAGATAAGTCAGGCAGAACTTTCTCATAAATATTATGATGATCTCGTAGGCGCCAGTGATGATGTAGGAGAGACATTTGACGAGTCCGAAGATAGTGATGTAGGGGCGAAGCTTAGCGAGCCCGAAGAAGATGATGCAGGGGCAAAACTTAGTGAGCCCGAAGAGAAAGAAGATGAGCCATCATCAAATGAATACGCTGAAGAGCCAGAAGATGATGGAACTACTGTATCATCTGATGCAGAGCAAGATTTTGATGGAGAAGAGACAACAACTGTAGAAGTTACTACAGAAGAATTGACATCTGAAACTACAGTTATTGTAAATGAAGAGACAACAACAACTAATATAAATGAAGAACCTACCTCTACTACAATTATTCCAGAAGAGACAACAACAACTGAACCTACAACAGTTGTGCCTAAAGAAATTACTAATACTGAAAGTAGTAGCACTGCCACTGATAGTGAGATAAGTGATGCAGAAAATCAAACTGAAAATAACATATCAACAAGTAGTGATGCAGTAGAAGATGTAGAACTTAATAAAGAAACTGCAACTAATAGTGAAACATTTGATATTTCATTATCAAGTAATTCTGAAACTACTAATATAAACTTGCAAGAGATAGGCATAGCAAGCCTTTCAGAAATAAGTTTAGCAAGTTCTTTTCAACTTTTTGGTGCCGGTTCATTCCCATCACACATTTGGTTTGGTTCATATCCACAGCATGATACAAGTGGAGTGCAGTATGAACCTATAAAGTGGAAAGTGTATGAATATAATACCGACCTGGACACTATTATAGATGCAAATACAGCACTTTTAGTTTCTGAAAATATACTTGACAATGTTCCTTTTAATAATTCATATGCACAAGTCAACTGGGTGAATTCGTCTATTAAAAGTTGGCTAAATAATGATTTTATAAATAGTGCTTTTACAACAAATCTAATTAATAGTGATGCAATACATACAAAAAGTATATTATATGATGACCACCCTGAAGTTATGGCATGGGATAGTGGTAATAAAGCAGTCCTGATGAGAATAGATGATATTAGTTGGGTATCATCCGTTTGTCATGATAACTCTTTAAAGATAGCACAATCTTCAAATTATGCAAGAAGGAATGGAACCTTACTGGAATCAGATGGAAATTCACCTTGGTGGATTTTGCAGCAGTCTCAAAATATAGGTACAGCAAATGCCGACGCTTTGTCAAGAGATGGCACTATTGAAGGCTATAGTGTGGACAGTAATCAAGTAGGTGTTCGCCCTGTCATGTTTATTAATCTCAATTCGCAAGTAATAAAAATGTCTAATAATACTATTAATTGGGATTTAAATGGTGCAGAATGGAAAACAGAATCAGCCTTATGGGGAGAAATGAATACATATCAAGGTGGTCAAAAACTTCCAACAGCAGACAATTTAAATATACCAGAAGGTAAGTACTTCTTTGGTTGGATAGATATTAATAATCCAGATACTATCATAACAGAAATCCCAACTAATACAACAGGTGAGTTATCTTTAAAAGCACAGATTGCTGATTCAATATTGCTTGGTACTTATCCACAAAATAGTACTAATTCCGATGTAGTTGAGCCTATAAAATGGAGAATATTAAAAAGGGATGGAAATGAATTATTATTACTTTCAGATAAAATACTTGACAATAAGTCTTTCCATAGTACAGATACTGCAGGAACTTCTAATTGGGTAACTTGGAGAGATAGTGATATACGTAGTTGGCTTAATAATGAGTTTAAAGAAAAAATGTTTCCACAAAGTCAAATAGATAATTTGATTAAGGAAAAACAAATCACAACAAGAAATTATCACCAAGATAATGGCTATAGTGATAATGTAACAAATGATAAAATTATATTATTATATTATACTGATGTAGAAAATTGGACTACTGATGCCGATAAAAGAAAATCTGAAGGAACAACTTATGCAACAACAAAAGAAAACTATGGAATGCGATTGGATGCATATTATCATAATGGTTATTATCCATATTGGCTTCGAGGAGAGTCTGTCTATCATACTTCAAATATAATTGACCCACCAACTTATAATATTGTAAACGAAGCAGGAACCATAAATAGGGAAGGGCGAGTTGGACATAGTAATCAGCATGGAACAGGTGGTATCCGTCCTGCTATATATATTGATATGTCATCATCTTTTTATCTATCTCCAAGTAATACTTTGACCTGGGAATTTGAATCTCAGTTTTCAGGAGTTAGTGTTTCATTTAATGAAGTTAGTTCATTATGGAATGAAAAAAATACTTATTTTGCTGGTGATATACTACCAAAAGAAAATAATTTAACTATGCCGGAAGGATATACACTTCATGGATGGTATATAAATGATAATTATGATACAATTTACACTTCTATCCCTACTGATATGAGTGGTGAGATAACTGTAAGACCTCATCTTGAGCCTACAGTCACATGGGATTTAGGAATATATGGAGAGTGGGTATCAGGGAACCCTCCATTTACAGTTGCAACTTATGGCGAAGTTCAAACCTTACCTGATGTTTCTGCTATTACAGTAAATAATACAGTTAGTTTTTATCAATGGACAATAGATGGTATAGAAGCAACATCTATAGAAGCAAATAGGACAAGACCAGTAAAAGTAATTGCTCAATATAAATATGCCAATGAATTATTATTTGGTGCATTTCCACAGAGTAGCACAGATTATAGTGCAGATGACCCAATAAGGTGGATAGTTTTATCAACTGATAATAATAAACAACTTCTTATCTCGGAAAGAGTTCTCAATGAAATGCAATTTGCATCTGGTGATGTGCGATATTTTGGTGGTACTCCAGTAAAGAATTGGTTAAATGATGAGTTTTATAATAAAAGTTTTAAAGACTTTGAGAAGGACGCAATAAGTGATAATATCATAAATGAAAGTTATTATCACGAAGATCAAGGCTTTACTGTAATAACATATCCTACAACTACTTGCAAAGTACGTTTATTGTCAAGAGATGAATGGAATGGTTATAGACCACCAGTTTCGTATGACAATACACATGGAACTGAAAAAAATTATTGGACATGTACATATGTAGGAAGATATGATACACCTACTTGGTATAAAAATATCTATATGTATGATGCTGAAACAAACAATATTGTGACAAACAGCAAATACAATCAATCTGGTGTTCGCCCCGTAATTAATATAGATTTGAATAATGAATTCTTTAATGCAACAGAAAGTAATATTACTTGGCAGTTAGGAGAAGATGTCGGTTTCTTTGAAGGTTCAACATGGAATTATTTTGTAAAGTATCGTGAAGGGTATGAACAAAAACTTCCGACTGATGGCAACTTTGCAGTAAAGCCAAATGGCAAAGTTCTTATCGGCTGGTTTGTTGATGATGGGACAAAATTAATCGCAGCACGTAGTGTCCCAAAAGAAATGAGAGGTGATATAACACTTACTCCTATCTGGGGCACAGAAGGACAAAAACTTATTAAGTATAATTTATACAATAAAGATACAGGTGAATATGGAAGATTTACTACTGAACCACCATATGTATATACACCAGGAACAGCACTCACTTTGCCAGATGTGTCAACTGTTGAGACACCAAGTGGCGAGTTAGTAGCGAGATGGCAGAGAGATAATAATGTTGTCACTCATATTCCGTCTACAGAAACTTCTGATGTTGAAGTTTTTGCAGATTTTAATACAACAGGTGTATGTAAAATCGGATACGATTTAGGCAACGGACATTTTAATATAGCAACTCCATCTGAACGTGTAATTGATACTGATTTTATAATCCCAGCAAGTACAAGTGTAGTGCCACCAGTTGGTTATAAGTTTTCACATTGGATATTGAAAACTGAGAGTGGAGACATTCTTAGTGACAATGCTACATATGTTAGTGGTGAGTATGTAGGTAATGTAAATGTTGTGGCAGTATATGATAATCTTATTTATAATATAACTTGGGATTTAGGACCTAGTCGATTTGTTGATGGATTTGCAACACCATCTACCTATACTTATGATATAGAATACATATTTCCAGATAGTAATAAAGTAATTGCATTAACAGATAAAATACTTGACCACTGGGAGATAGATGGGGTAAGAACTACTAAATTAATTCCAGGTGATATAGGACCTAAAACTATAAAAGCAATTTATAGTGATAGAATTATATGGTTTGGTACATATCCACAAAGTAGTACAGATTCTAATGTTGTAGAGCCAATAAAATGGGTAGCACTAAGTAATGATGGATATAAAAAATATGTTGTGTCAGATAGAGTCCTTGATAAAAAGCAGTTCCATAATGTTGACTATACTCCACTAAGTTATTTAGATAGTTCTTTAAAAACTTGGTTAAATACAACATTTTTAAACAAAGCCTTTGAAAATGCGGAACAAGATGCAATAACTGATAAAAGTTTGATATCGGATAATTGTAAGATATTAATTTTGTCAGGTAGTGATTGTGAAAGTGTAAATTATCCGATGCCATCATATGATAATCATTATGTAACTATACAAACATTTTGGCTTAGAGATATAAGTTGGGTTGGGCATTATCGGTATCCCGATGTTTGTGTAGGTAAAGATGTTACAAAAGGTGCATATGATGCAAATCATGTAGTGGGCGTTCGACCATCAATGAATATTGATTTATTATCAGATTATATTAATGCACCTGAAAGAAACATTACTTGGCAAATAGGAACAGCATCATTCCTTGATGGTTCAACTTGGCCTGAGTGGACTAAATGTCGTGAAGGTTATGGACATAAACTTCCAACTGATGGAAACTTTGCTACAAGACCAGATGGCAAGGTTCTTATTGGTTGGTTGATTGACAATGGAGTATATAAAGTAGCAACACATAGTATCCCATCTGATATGAGAGGGGATATAACACTTAAGCCTATCTGGGGCATTGAAGGTCAAAAACTTGTTAATTATAATTTATACAATGAAGTGATAGATGAATATGGAAGATTTACCACTGAACCATCATATGTGTATACACCAGGAACAGCACTCACTTTGCCAGATGTGTCAACTGTTGAGACACCAAGTGGCGAGTCAGTAGCGAGATGGCAGATAAATGACATTGTTGTTACTGAGATATCGTCTATGTCTACTACTGATGTTGAAGTTGTAGCAAATTATAATGTAGCAGGTACATACAAAATAGTATATGATTTAGGCAATGGACATTTTAATATCGCAACTCCATCTGAACGTGTAATTGGTACTAACTTTATACTTCCAGCAAGTACAAGTGTAGTGCCACCATTTGGTTATAAGTTTTCACATTGGATATTGAAAACTGAGAGTGGAGACATTCTTAGTGACAATGCTACATATGTTAGTGGTGAGTATGTAGGTAATGTAAATGTAGTGGCAACATATGATAATCTTATTTATAATATAACTTGGGATTTAGGATCTGGGCGATTTGTTGATGGATTTGCAACACCATCTACCTATACTTATGATATAGAATACACATTTCCACTTGGTAAAGTAGTGGCACCAGAAGACAAAGCATTTAACCACTGGGAAATAGATGGAATAAAAGTTGATAAGTTGATTGCAGGTGATTATGGGGATAAAACTATAAAAGCATTTTATCATGATAAGTATATGTGGTTTGGTACATATCCACAGAGTGTTCGTTGGCAAAGTGATGGTTCAGCATATGATGCAGTAGAGCCTATTAAGTGGATAATGCTTGATAATGATGGTGCCGAGGCATTGCTTGTAGCAGATAAAATTCTTGATAATGTAACTTATCAATCACAACCACAGTCAGTAGTAAACCCACGAAATTCGTGGGAAACAAGTGAGATGAAAGTTTGGCTTGAAAATACATTTTACAATAAAGCATTTTCGACAAATGAAGAAAAAGCGGGAGTAATAAACAAAGCAACTTTATTATCGGCTGAAGAAGCAAGAAATGTAAAATATTTTGCTAATAACAATGAAAGAAAGGTAGATGGAACAGAATATGCAAAAACTTTAGTTAATGTTAATAGGACATTACATAGAGAAAATGGTTATTGTCGTTGGTGGCTACGTGATGGTCAAGGTGGTGAACTTAAAGTTGGAATGGTAGAGTTTACTGGAGAAGTGAGAACTGGAGATAGTGGATTCCATGCAACAGATAGATATATTGGTGTCCGCCCTGTTATACATGTAGATTTATCATCTCCTATATTAAAAGCCACAGAAAGTAATATAACATGGCAATTAAGAATAGATACAAGATTTATAAATGAAACAACTTGGACAGATTGGAATAAATACCGTGAGGGCTTTGAACATAAACTTCCAACTGAAGGAAACTTTAGTGCAAAACCAGATGGCAAAGTACTTATAGGATGGCTCATTGATAATGGAACATATAAAGTAGCAGCACACAGTATCCCTAAAACTATGAGAGGTGATATTACACTTACTCCTATCTGGGGCACTGCAGAGCAAAAAATAATTAGTTATGATTTATATAATGATAATACAGGTGAGTGTGGAAGATTTACTACTGAACCACAATATGTGTATATACCAGGGACAGCAGTTACTCTACCAAATACATCAACTGTTGAAACTTTAAGTGGAAGTCAAGTGACTAACTGGAGGATAGATGGAGTAGATGTTTTAGAAATTCCTTCTACAAGTACAGGTGATGTTCAGGTAAAAGCAATGTTTACTGATTCAAACTTTTTTAGAGTAGACTTTGACTTGATAGGTGGAAGTTTTGTGAGTGGCTTTTCAACTCCATCTGAGTATGAGAGAGGAGTAGGACTGACACTTCCAACAAGTGCAGATATTGATTTGCCACCAATGGCAACTGGACTTTCTCACTATATATTATCTGATATATATGGAAATGTAATAAATGAAAATACAACTGAAATTAGTGACACACAAGTGGGATATGTGAAAGCAACAGCAGTCTATGAATATCAATCATATAATATTGATTGGCAACTTGGAACTGATGTAAGTTGGAAGATAGGATATGTAGCATCTGCATCTTACACATATAATACTGGCTTAACTTTGCCAGATGCAAGTGTTTTAAATTTACCTACTGGAAAAGGATTTTTAGGTTGGAACATAAGGCAGGTTGGAAAACCAGATATACTAAATGCACAAGTGATAGAACCTTTAAGTATAGGTGATGTAACTGTAGTAGCACACTATAATGATGAAAGTTTTGCTATTAATTGGGAACTTGGGAATGGACATTTCATAAGTGGTTTTGCAACACCATCTAATTATAGGGGTGGCACAGGACTTACTCTCCCAACAGGTGATAAAGTAGTGCCACCACGTGGTATGTTTTTTGACCATTTTGAAATTGATGGCATAGAAGTCACAAGCATACCTGCAGATGCTCAAGGAGAAAAAACTATAGTTGCAAAATATAGATATGATTATATATGGTTTGGAACTTATCCACAAAATGATGCAAGTGGCATAGAACTTGAACCAATTAAATGGAGAGTTTTATCAAGAAATAATAGCGAAATGCTTTTACTTGCTGAAAATATACTTGACAATGTATCATATTATGATGGAAATACTGGTAATGTCAGATGGGCAAATTCAGCACTTAGAAGATGGTTAGATGAAACGTTTAAAAATAAAGCATTTACAACTAATCAAATAGATTTAGGCATAATGGAAAAGACCATACCTGCAGATGAAGTAAGTCCAAATGACAAAGTATTTTTATTATCAAAAGATGAATCAAATAGTTATTTTGAAACTATTAAAGATAGAATTGCAACAGCATCAAATTATGCGAAAAATGTTGATAATGATGGAGTGAGATTATCAGTAGATACAAATGGTCATTCACCTTGGTGGCTCCGCACAAGACAGCCTGCTTCATTGCAACAAGGGGAAGGAACAATTAAGTCTGATGGTGATTTAGAATTTTTAGCAGCAGATTTAAATGATATTGGTGTCCGTCCTGCTATATATGTGAGTCTTTCAACTGGCACAATTAAAACATCTGATAACCACATAAGTTTTAATTTAAATGGTGCAACTTGGAGAGAAAACTCAAAACTTTGGGCAGAGATGACAACTTATCAAGGTGGACAAAAATTACCAACTAGTGTTAATTTGAATTTGCCAAGTAAAAAGTATTTGGCTGGCTGGGCTATAAATGGTGACCCTGATAATATAGTAACAGAGATTCCAAAAGATGAGACAGGTGATATAGAGTTAGTTGCAGTATTCGAGGACTATTATGATATATGGTTTGGTATGTATCCACAAAGTGTCACATGGCAAAGTGATGGTTCTACATATGATGTAGTTGAGCCTATCAAATGGAGAATGCTAAACTATGATGGTAGAGAGGCTTTTCTTGTGGCCGATAAGGTACTTGACAATGTAACTTATAGGTCAGTAAATGACAATGAGTGGGAGGATAGTCATCTGAAACCTTGGCTTGAAAACACATTTTATAATAAAGCATTTTCAACAGATGAAGAAAAAGCATCAATTAAAAACAATGTATCTATATTGCTACAGGCAGAAGCGAATAATAGTCAGTATTTTGCAAACAATGATGCAAGAAAGGCATTAGCAACAGAATATGCAAAGACTGTAGTTAATGGGGACCAAACATTATCTATACAAGACGGCTATAGCCTTTATTGGCTTCGTGATGGTGGTGGTTCTTACTTCACAACTGGAGTTGTTGAATATGCTGGAGGATTGAAACTTGGTGTAATATCGCACTTAGTAACAGATAGATATGTTGGTGTCCGACCTGTTTTCAATATAGACCTTACATCACCACTACTTAGTGCTAACGAAAGTAATGTTACTTGGCAAATTGGAACGGCAAGTTTCTTAAATGAATCAACTTGGCCAGAGTGGAATAAGTATCGTGAAGGTTTTGAACATAAACTTCCAACTGATGGCAACTTTAATGAAAAACCAGATGGCAAGGTACTTATAGGTTGGTTAATTGATAATGGAATTTATTCTATAGCGACATATAGTATCCCAAGTGATATGAGAGGAGATATAACTCTTAAACCTATCTGGGGTACTGCAGGTCAAAAATTAATTAATTATGATTTGTATAATGAAACTATAGGTGAGTATGGAAGATTTACTACTGAACCTCCATATGTTTATACTCCTGGAACAGCACTTACTTTACCAGATGTGTCAACTGCTGAAGATTTAAATGGAAATGCTGTATCTTCTTGGAAGATAGATGGAGTACAAGTTACTGAAATACCATCTACTGCTACTTCTGATGTTGAGATAAAAGCAGACTTTAATCCTGATACAGGTGTATATAAAGTAGAATTTGATATGGGTGACGGGCACTTAACTATAGCAACACCATCAAATTATACATATGGCACTGGATTAACTCTTCCAGTAAGTATAAATGTGGTTCCGCCAATTGGCAAAACATTTTCTCACTGGGATTTAAAAGATGCAAATAGAAATATTATAAGTGGTAATGTAACTGAAATTAGTAATTCACAAAGAGGATATGTCAAAGTAGTTGCAGTATATAAAAATACCTCATATACTATTAACTGGGATTTGAGAGGTGGACAATTCATAGATGGATTTGCAACACCATCAGAATATACACATGGTACAGAATTTACTCTTCCTACAAGTGATAAAGTAGTGTCACCATTCACAAGACAGTTTGACCACTTTGAGATTGATGGAGTGGAAGTTACAAGTATAACAAAAGATTCCTATGGAGATAAAACTGTAGTTGCAGTATATAATTATGATTATTTATGGTTCGGCACATATCCACAAAACGATACTGAAGGAAAACGGCTTGAACCTATCAAATGGAGAATCATATCTCAAGATGATGATTCAATGCTTTTACTTGCTGAAAACATACTTGACAATGTTTCTTATGAACCATCGGCAGACTCAAGTCCAGTCTGGGGAAGTTCACATCTTAATACTTGGTTAAATGATGAATTTTTAAATAAAGCATTTACTGCAAATCAAATAAATGATGGTATAGTTGATAAAACAATAACAACGGGAACTGAAACTTCGACTGACAAAGTCATGTTATTGTCAGATGATGATATAAATAATTATTTATATAGTAGTAAAAAATTAAGCAAAGCAACAGCATCAGATTATGCGAAGAGTGTTGACAATGATGGAAATACATTGACAGTAGAAAATGGTAATTCACCTTGGTGGCTTCGTGATAGACAAATAGTAACTTCATATTATAGTCAAATGACAATAGATGCTGATGGCAATAGAACATTATCATCTCCAAACTCAAAAGTTATAGGTGTCCGCCCTGCTATATATGTTGACCTTTCAAACAATATAATTAAAACATCTGGAAATAATATACATTTTAATCTAAATGGTACAACTTGGAGAGAAGACTCAAAACTTTGGGCAGAGATGACAACTTATCAAGGTGGACAGAAGTTACCAACTGGTGCTAATTTAAATCTGCCAAGTAAGAAATATTTTGCTGGTTGGGTTAATGTTGAAGACCCTGACACAATTTTAACTGAAATTCCAAAAGAGCAAACTGGTGACATAGAATTATTTGCAACATTCGCTGATTATCACGATATATATTTTGGAACATATCCACAGAGTGTCACTTGGCAAAGTGATGGTTCTACAT
Organism: Lachnospiraceae bacterium; assembly: GCA_017542725.1. Next base: position 10,801 of record JAFXWR010000148.1, read on the forward strand.
ATAATGCAGTAGAGCCTATCAAATGGAGAATGTTAAATTATGATGGTGCCGAGGCATTACTCATAGCAGATAAACTACTTGATAATGTATCATTTAGTTCAGGCACTAATAGATGGAGAGATTCAAGTGTTCGAACTTGGTTAAATAATACATTTTACAATAAAGCATTTTTATCAGATGAAGAAAAAGAAGGACTAAATCTTAAAACGATAGAGACCAACGTAAAAGGTACTAGTTCACCAGATATAACTTCTGATTATGTATTCTTCTTGACTAAAGAAGAAGCAAGAAATAGTGAATATTTTGCTAATAACAATGAAAGACAGACAAAAGGAACATCTTATGCCAAGTCTGTACTTAATGATGGGCACCGATTATATATACGAAATGGTTATGGTCATTATTGGCTCCGCTCTTATGGTGACTCTGCACATGGAAATAATCGTGTAAGTAATATAACAGAATATGGATCTGTGGACGAAAATGATCCACCAACAAACAAAGACCGTGGTGTCCGCCCTGTTATATGTGTAGATTTATTATCTCCTATATTTAATGCTAAAGAAAGTAATGTAACTTGGCAGATAGGAACAGCAAGTTTCTTAAGTGATTCAACTTGGAGAGAAATCACAAAATATCGTGAAGGTATTGTAAATAAACTTCCAGTTGATGCACATTTTAGTGCAAAGCCAGAAGGCAAAGTACTTATAGGTTGGTTAATTGACAACGGTACATATAAAATAGCAACATATAGTATCCCAAGTGATATGAGAGGTGATATTACTCTTAAACCTATCTGGGGAACAAGTGGTCAAAAATTAATTAATTATGATTTATATAATGAAGCGACTGGACAATATGGTATATTTGCAACTGAACCACCATATGTATATACACCAGGTGTAGTAGAGAATTTGCCAAATCCAATGACTGTTGTAGACCCAACAGGAATAGAAGTGTATGTTTGGCAGATAAATGGAGAAGATGTATATGACATACCTTCTACAAGTACCACAGATGTCAAAGTCAAAGCAATCTTTAATGATGCAGGTATAAATAAAGTTGAATTTGATATGGGAGGAGGCCACCTAACTATATCAACACCATCACAATATACTTATGGTGTAGGTTTGTCTCTTCCAGCAAGCACAAGTGTTGTTGCCCCATTTGCCAAAAAGTTTTCTCACTGGAGTTTAAAAGACTTGAGAGGAAATATAATAAGTGAGAATGCAACTGAAATAAGTGGCACACAAAGGGGTTATGTGAATGTAGTGGCAGTATATAATTATGCAACATATACTATAAATTATAATAATGTCATAGCAGGTGCAACTATAGATAATACAAGTTTTGAAAGAACATATGGTTCTTTAGATACAGTACTCGCCAGCCCTTCAAAAACTGATTACACATTTGTAGGTTGGTATAGAGATTATGATGAAGCAACCCACACATACGAAAATGAATATACTGGAAATGATGATATATATGTGCAAGGTGCTACTAACTATACAATTTATGCAAAGTGGAAAGCAAAAGTAACTTACAATGTAAATGGTCATGGAGTGCTCCCAGCAGTAACTCCTGAATATACTGATGTAGATTTGTGGAATGCTATGACACTTGCTACACTTTCAGATGTCATAGGATACACATTTGACCTAACTCACAGTTGGTATGATGGTTCTGACATAAGCACTGCATCATTCATAGGTTCAGCAGGAAGCGATTATACTGTAACAGAACCAAAGATACTTTATGCTCGCTGGAATGAAAATATTTATGATGTGAATTATCATATGGATGGTGGAAGTTGGAAAGCAAATGCATATAATAAGGCAACAAGGTCATATACAGAAAGACTTACTTTACCTACATCAGATGATATAGAAAAAGTTGTAGGAGATGATGCCTATGAGTTTGATGGCTGGTGGACAAAGGATGGTAATGTAGAGACAGATTGGGGAGTAAAAGTTGAACTCATAAATGAAGGTGTTAGTCAAGATGTAGATGTATATGCTAAGTGGAAATCAACAGTATCATTTAATGCAAATGGTCACGGCACTGCTCCGGCATCAGTTGAGATAAGTGGTACACAAGATATAAGACTTTCAAGTTTAAGTGAAATCGGATGGACATTTGGTGGATGGTACAAGAGTGCTACAGAGTTCACTGATGATAACTTTGTAGGTTTTGGTGGTGATACAATCACATTTAATGGACCAAGGATTTTATATGCAAGGTGGAAAGCAATAATAATTTACAATGTAAATTGTCATGGAGCATTCCCAACAGGAACTACTGAACGTATCGATGTAGATGATGGGCATACTATAACACTTGAGACACTTTCAGATGTCATAGGATGGACCTTTGACACAACTCACAGTTGGTATGATGGCTCTGACATAAGCACTGCATCATTCATAGGTTCAGCAGGA
>JAFXWR010000149.1 GCA_017542725.1 Lachnospiraceae bacterium
ATCTATTCTATGTATTACCCTTAATCTATCTCCGCATTGATTACGTAACTTTGTAAAATAACTATTTACAAGTGGTATCATGATATACGAAAATCCTGTTTCTGTAAAACAATACAAATAACTTATATCATGATTACCCCAACACCACAACATATCAGAATGTGCTTTATCAAATTCTAATACTCGTTTTAAGGTGTCCTCATAAGCATTAGGGTTGTTTTGTAAACCCCAATCATCTACTAAGTCACCCAAGCATACTATCTTATCATATTTACTTTTATCTATTTTCTCAGCCTTATCAAATATATTTGGTTTTAAATGTATATCTGGTATTACAAGTACTTTCATAAAACACCGTCCTTTATCCAACGTTTAAGTTTATTACATCCAGTAGCTCCTTCATCTAAGGTACCCTTACATCTCTGTGACCCACAAGAAATACATCCACCTAATTCTTTAAATCCATCAAGTTTCTCTTGTGTAACTTCTACATCCTCATATTTGAAATAGTCTACTGTTTTTACTTGCTGCATATTTAATAAAATATTATTCTTAATCTCTGTACCTGTTTCTACTACCTTATTAAAGCAGTCTAAACACAATCTCAACTTGCATTCCCCTTGTTCATCTCTGATTACAATAGTAGGTAATTCACTAGATTTATGGCAAAAACTGCAAGTTTGATTAGGATAACCACACTCTACCTTAAACATTATGTTCTCTCCATTTCTGCATAAGTTAAATTATTCTCTGTTATAGCTATTATTTCCTTGCGTTTAGCTAAGAAACAATCCAACAAAATAGGGTCAAAATGTGTACCATTCTCTGAGTTCATAAGGTCTAAAGCATCATCTAACGTAAAAGCTTGTTTATAACAACGATTAGATACTAAGGCATCAAACACATCTGCTATTGCAGCTATTCTAGCTTCTACTGGTATATCATAATCTTGTAAACCCATAGGATACCCTGAACCATTCCACCACTCATGATGACTTCTTGCTATATTCTCTGCCATCTTTATGTATTCTTGTGATTCTATCTTACTTACAATCGTATGTACTAACTCTGCACCCTTTGTAGTATGCGTTTTCATAATCTCAAACTCTTCTGGTGTAAGTTTACGTGGTGCTTTTAAAATATTATCAGGTATACTAATTTTTCCTATATCGTGTAAAGGCATAGCCCTTCGTAACATCATTATAAATTCTTCATTGATTGAATCTTCATAAATGTTCCGTCTTAAGGCTTCTTTTGCTATAACCTCTACATAAAGTGCAGTTCTCTTAATATGTTCTCCTGTATCTAAATCTCTATTTTCTACAAGGTCTGCTAACGAATATACTATACTCTCTTGCAACTTAGTACGTTTATTAGTTTCCTTTAAGACCTCTAACTCCATTTCTTCTGCATATTTTCTTAAAGACTCTTCATCTTTAATACGCTTTAATTCCTTCTGCATAAGACTTAAAGAGCCATAGCTTATTATAATACCGAAAGCACAACCGTTTATAACCATTGAAACATTATTATAACTATAACGTAACATAGGTACACTACTTACTATAACTAAGAATTGTGTGATAGTAAAAATAAAAGGGTTTACATCAACTATAAACAATATGCAAACACTTAGTATTACATACAAAGCTACAACATTGTTTGCATTTTGAAAGGTATATCCTTCAAATAGCATCAATGCGCAAAAAGTCACAATAGATACTAAAATTATATACAATGCAAGCCTTTCATGTAATTTACGTTTTGCTTCACAACGCCTTTTTAGTATTATTTGTGTGCATACAGACCCTAAAAGCATAAATGCACTAAAAATACCATAATACAAGCGCATATTACCATTCATTTCTCTCTCTAAAGTATCAGAAAAGAATGTTGCAATAAACTCAAAAATACCAAATATAAACATCATGGCAAATACAACTCGTAATTTCATTAAACTTTTCATATACGAGGCGTATTTATGCTCTTTCGGTATATCATACCTTAAAAACAGTTCTTGACATTTTCGTACTACATTTTCCATAATTCTATAACCTTACACAACTACCTTTAGTTTCTTGGCAGAAATTATACTATCAATATGTTCTCTGCACTCCTTTCATCCTCTATTATGTTTTCATAAATTAGATTTATTATCAAGTCGGCATTAACAGAAGGTGAATGTAACCATTTAGCTCCATATTTATCCGCAAAGGTTTCCATACGTCTTACTACATCATGCATACAACGTGTAGTTAATACAACACCTATATCAAATTTACCCGGTGTTGCGGTATCTTTACAACAAAGTTCAATATTTGGTATACCCATATCCTCTATTTTCTGCCTTGTTGTTTCTAAGAACTCTGCACCTATAAGTACAATAGTCTTATCCTTCAGTAACTCTATCTTATCCTCTAATGTTACTGTGTTCTCTGTAACTGTTTCATTCTCATAGTTATCTAAATTATCTGAAATAGTCTTAGCAACTTCCTTACCAACTTTCTTTCTAAGACTACTTATTTCCTGCTTATCTCTTAAATGTATTTTGTCATAATAAGCGTTTTCCGCTTTTAAATCTTTAATTTCTTCTTCATACTGAGTAACTTTACCCTTTAATTCTTCATCTGTACTCTGATTTTTAACTTTAAAACGTAGTGTTTCTACTTCTTCCTGCAACTGTTTTATTGTATCTTGATACTCTGTTATAAGAGCATCTTTCTTCGATAAACTACGCTGATTTTTCTTTATATTTTCCTTAGTACTATTTAACTCATGTTGCAACTTCTTGGTTTCATAAACAACTTTACCCTTTTCTCGCATTACATAAGCATCATACAATTCACACTCTGCATTTACATAAGGTTTTTTTACCCAATCTACGTGCTGATTTAATACATGGCGCATTTCTTTAGATAAATCGTGACCGTCATAATCTCCCTCGGTAGCTGACTGTACCAAAGTACGATAATAAAGGCTACTTCCATCTAAAAATCTACGCCCTCTAAAATACTCAACAATTTTATCAGGCTCAATCTCATCTTTCAAAACCCTATCCACAAAAGAACCTTCAGGACAAAACTCTTCATACTTTTTAGTTAGTTCTAACTTTCTTAAGAACTTACCTAACCACATTTTATACTGCGGTTCTACTGTAACAAGCCATTTTAAACCAATATAAAAACAAAAAGCCTCTACATTACCCAACTCTTTGTAATTAAGTGTAGACCAACTATCAAAAGCCCTTTGCTCCATTACTAACTCTCTTAACAGACTAGCTTGTATCTGTAGCATTGTTCTTAAAAACAATTTAGGGTCTCTCAGATAAATATAGTAACATACCGCTGCTGCTGAATTACGATAAGGGTCTTGATGTTTAGGTAAACAATCAAATAACTGAAAGTCCTTTGTAGGCAAGTTTGTTTTCAATGTTTCAAACATACCCTCTATCATATCTTCTCTGACTTGCTCTGCATTAGTATCTTTACGAATAAAGGACACAACCATAGCCTTGTAGTCATTAAACTCTGTATCATCCCAATAGAAATACGTTAGTCCTGTACAGAGAAATGGTACAATATTAAATGTGTGTCCTTTCCAATCCATATTAAAAGCTGTTTCCAATTTCAACTTATTCGCAAGTTTACCCAAATTATCCTGAGTCTTCTGTAACATCTCAAAATTTACAGAAGAGTAATTACCCATTAAACAATGATTCATACCCTTTTAACCTCCTTGTGCAAATCTTTCTCTTGGTTACTTCTTAAACTGTCAAAAGTATAGCACAAGCAGGGCTGAAAGTCAATGTAAATAAAGGATTACAGAAAAATTCACCAACTTAAATCCATGACTTTTTGAGTCAATTTATATACCAATTTATTCTTAAATTTTTCATGCAACTCTTTTAAATGATTATTAGACTCTCTGTCTAATTCCAAACCCTCATGTAACTTATCATCATAGGAAATAAAGCGACAATAACTTTCGTACATTACTATGTATTCTTCTTCCATTTTTTGTAAATATTCTGCTATACGTTTTTCATCAGACATAGTAGAGTCCTTTCTAATTATTTATCAGAACTTTCTTTAAATGTTTTCCGATATTTATAATTGTTTAGCGAACCGCATTTACTACATGGTTCTACATTTTGACACCTGTTCCTATAAATACATTCTTTACACATTTCATGATGATACTTATTCACACACATACTATTCTCCCCCTAACAAAAAAAGAGAGGGGCTTCATAGAAAAACCCCTCTCCAAGAATTTAATCTTAGTTACCCTTTAGTGCATCTGTTAATGAGTTCCAAGGATTACTAGGGTCTGATTCTTCTTCTGAGTCAGAAGTATTATTTTCACCATTCATCTCATTCTCATAATCTTCTGCTAACTTAGCTTCCTCCTCTTTCAAGGACTGATACTGTTTAGCAAAATCTTCGCTAATCTCATTAAGTGCTGTAAAATCAC
>JAFXWR010000001.1 GCA_017542725.1 Lachnospiraceae bacterium
CCCAGATTTTGGACTATATGAAAGAGTGCGAAGATGAACTAGAAAGGCTTGTAAACAGTGAGGCGTATATAAAAAAGACAAAAGAGAGAATAAAAGCACAAAACAATGAACTATTTAAATTGGCAAACAAGATAAGTGATATAAGAAAGCAATATGCCACAATCTTGCAAGATAAGATAACCTCTGAGCTAAAGGATTTAGAAATGCGAGATAGCAACTTTACTGTAGATTTGGAGTTTTTGGATAATGCTAATGAAGAAGGCATATACCAGTTTAAAAATAATGGCTTGGACAGGGTAGAGTTTTTTATATCTACAAACAAAGGAGAAAAGGAAAAACCTCTGTCCAAAATAGCATCTGGCGGTGAAATGTCTAGAATAATGCTTGCAATAAAGAGTATAATATCAGACAAAGATAATGTAGAAAGTTTGATATTTGATGAGATAGATACAGGTATTAGTGGAAGAGCAGCACAAAGAGTAGGAGAAAAATTAGCAAGATTATCAAAGACGCACCAACTAATATGCATAACTCATTTGTCCCAGATAGCAACAATGGCAGATAATCATTACATGATTGAGAAGAGTAGCAATAACAATAAGACAAAAACAGATGTAAAGAAGTTATCTAATGATGAGATGGAAAGGGAAGTTGCAAGAATAATAGGAGGCGTTGATATATCAGATATAACAATTAAGAATGCAAGCGAGATGCTAAGAAGGGCAAGAGAATGGAAAACGAGGATAAACTGACCTTTGCTCAGTTCATCCCAGTTTTCCAATGATATAGCCTCCCTATGGTCGGCTATGAAATGTGCTTCGCACATGAAATATTTTGGGGGAAAAGCTTAACGCTTCTACCCCCAAAATATGAAATAGCCCACCTCTTTATCTGTCGCAATGTCACTTAATTTAGAAACAATCCTATGCCAGTCCCTGTAATATAAGTAGTTGTGGGCTGTTTATGTAAACTTTCTCGAACGGTAACGCTTATCTTCGAAAGTTTTTGATTTTATGGTGGATAGTTACAGTCTTTTCAGTGTTCTATATAATATGGTAATAAATGAGAGTGTACTAACATAATTATATATAAACAAGTTCAAAGGCTAAGGTGGAAAATGGGTTATATAAAAAATCATGTAAAAGACAACATATATGCGTATGCCCTATTAACTCTTGCGATGATAGTGGGAATAATAAAGGCTAATTTTGACCTAATTACAATGAATGGCGCAAGTATCAATGAGTTGGGGCAAGATATAAATAATGCATTTCATATAGTGGGAAACAATACAATACAAAAGGAAGGTATGATATTTAGTGAATTTATCAATATAGCAAAATTACTTATGATAGTATGGGTGTGTGGCTCTTCTATTATGGGCATTCCCGCCATTTTTTATATTGTTTATACAAAAGGCTATATGTTGGGGGTTTGTAGCGGGATATTGATAAAGTCTATGGGGATAAACGGGATAACACTAATAACTGTAGGGATTTTACCTAAAGAGATTTTTTTTATACCAATTATAATAATATTAGGTGTAAACGGTATTAAGTTCTCA
>JAFXWR010000013.1 GCA_017542725.1 Lachnospiraceae bacterium
ATAACAGTACCTTTATACATAGCAAAAGAATCCTCTGGTACCTTTTCTAAAGTATCTAATACTATCTCTGCTAATTCTGCATAAGTATAAGGTATGCCCTCTTCTTCTCGATAGGGTGATACATATTTAGAATTTTCATTTAAAATGCCCTGTACTGTACCATTTATATCTCTATATACAAAACCATAAACCCATTCATTTATATTCTGTCTTATAGCCCTATATCTACCATCATTTATAGCATCTCTCAATAATTTTTTATTTTGTATATAATAACTTTCTGAGTCTAAAAATGAATGACCTGTGTGTGAAGGCTTACCCTCACTAGTTACCTTTATATCAGCATTTCCTACCATTTTAATACTCGCCTTTCTTTTATTAGATTAAAGGAGTATTGAACTCCATAGTTGCCATATTTATTTAACTTTTACTGTTTAAAAACCCGTTTCAAGACTCTCAATATAGTCTCTAATAGTATTTATAGCCTCTTTATCAAGAGGACTATATTTACTTACAGTTTCAAAATAGTGTAACATCATATTTACGTTACTATCTCGTTTTTGCTCTAGTTCTTTACGACATTTACCAGACATCAATAACTGTATCTTAGCTGGGTCAAATTCTAAGGTTACTTTATCCCCATTGTCACATTCAACACAAATAACTTCATCATCATCATTGACATCTATTACCGTACCTCTTATATCTGTCTCTTGTGTATCAGTTAGATTGCTAAGAATAACCCTTGAGCCTACTGAATAATTATCTTTTATCATGCTTTCGCCCTCTATTTTCTCTTAATCATATAATTCTATATCAAGATATAACAAAGCAAATTGTTCTTCGGTCAAATCTCCGTGTCCATTTCTGTAACCATTCCAATAAGGATATACTTCCTCTTTGTATCGTTCAGAACCTTTCTTTATCCTAATTCTCTTACCTATTGCATTACCTAAAGTATTATTTCCTTTCTTACTTCTACTCCTATTTTTAGAATAAGCAAGTTCTTTTTCTCTATCATTATCTACAAGACAATAGCTTGCTGAACCTATGTCATTGATACTTTCACAGTATAGCCTTTCTTGAACTATATAAGGATAGTCACCATTATCTGAATCTATTCCTATTTCCATTATGCTAGTGTCTGCAAGTCTGAAAACAATCAGGACAATATTCTTCTATGTCTTTTCTTAGTTGTTCTAGTTCTTGCACAAGCCTAGAAAATTTCTTTATATGACATTCTTTTATTCCAGCTATCATCCTTGCTCTCCTTCTTCATTAGCCTTTCCAAGTTCATGTACTATATTTATAATGTTTATACTAAAAATAATAACAAGTTAATCAAACCCTTATATATCATAGCATAGATAGAATCTTTATTCAATAGATATTTTTAACAAACCCTTATTTTTATTGATTTTGCTTAAATTTAGTTAAAATTTCTTAATCTTAATTAACTTTAATTTTTTCCCAACTTTAATTTATCTAACTGTCATATTGTTATTAGAAAGGTTAAAAACCTAATAAAATAAA
>JAFXWR010000150.1 GCA_017542725.1 Lachnospiraceae bacterium
AATTGATTTTAAATCTATAAACTCAATCTTGTCATCCACACATTTTTTCTCATTTTTTACAATTTTTAAAATTCTCTCTTGATTTCTTATAGCATAATCTGTATCTAACCCAAAGTAATGGAAAAGTCTTATAACTCTATCCATATCTTTAAATGCAGATATCTCCATAGCCATTCTGATGCCAATTGCTACACATTCACCATGATTCTTATTAAGTCTTTCATTAGTCTCTATAGCATGTCCAAGAGTATGTCCAAAATTAAGAAGCCTTCTTTCTTTTAAATCATAAGGATCTATTAAAACAAACTTTTTCTTAATTTCTATACTCTTATTTATAATATATTTTAGGACAGTTGGATTTTTAGATACAATTTTGGCCTTATTATTTTCAAGATAATCAAAGAACGATGAATCAGTTATAAGTGCATGCTTTATAACTTCTGATAATCCACATGCAAAATCTCTATCCTTAAGTGTATTTAATACGGTAATATTATCGTAGACAAATACAGGATTTTTAAATGCTCCAACAGCATTTTTAATTCCGCAAACATTTACAGCAGTCTTACCACCGATAGATGAATCAGCCATTGACAAAAGTGTAGTTGGTATACTTCCATAATCAATTCCACGCATATAAGTTGCAGCTACAAATCCAGTAACATCACTAACTGTGCCACCGCCAAATGCAATAATAAAATCTCGACGAGAAAAATTATGTTCTATCAAAAACTTATATACTTTCTCGCAAGTATATATACTCTTGTTTCTTTCACCACTTGTTATGGTATAACAAAAAATTTCATCATTAAATTCCTGAGTAAACAATGACTCAAGTTCATTATAATAATATTTTCTAACATTATAATCAGTTATAATTAAAACTTTTTTATTTAAAATATTGTTTGCTTTTAAAATACTTGTCAATGAAGAAAAGTCTTCAGCAACTGTTATACTATATGGAAGTTTTGATTGTGCCTTCATCTATAACTCCTAAAATTGTGACTTTGGTGGTTGATAAAATCCTTGTAAATCTTGAGAAAGTTTTTCTGCATTTTGTCCAAAATTAAATCCTTGTTGTCCTTGATTAAAATTTTGTTGTCCGAAATTACTTGATTGGGCAAATGGTTGATTCTGTGTAAAAGGAGGTTGCTGACTAAAGCCAGCATTATTTTGTGAATTAAAATCAAATCCTTGATTCACATTGAAACCATAGCCACTTTGACCTTGATTAGATGCTCCATTCGTAGGAAGGAAATCATAGGCCCCAATAGTTTCAGTGTTTAAAGAAAATATATATTGCTTCTCTCCCATTTTTTTGCAGTCACCATCAAGTGCAAATATTGCACCAGAAATTACATCTACAATTCTCTGCGCTACTTGCGGATTTGCCACTTCTACATTCACCATAGCAGTGAAACCACTTTTAACATTTCTTATTATGCTAAATGCTTCTTCAAATGACTGTGGTACATACACTTGGATTTTTCCATTTCCTCTAACCTTCTGTGACTGATTGTTTTTAGCCATATCAAAGCCATGGCTCCCTAAATCAAAGGCTTGCTTATTTTGTCCAAATGCATTTTCACTTCCTGTTTTCTTTGCAAAAGGTTTCGGAAATGAAAAACTTCCACTCTGACTACCTTGTTCTTGAAATTCGTTATCATCATCAAACATCATATCATCGTCAGCATTAAAGATATTTTTCATTGTCTTCGTTACTTCTTTAAAAATACTCATTTTGTCCTCCGAAAATATAAATTTTATTATATCATATATTCTTTAATATCTACAAGTATTGGCTAAGATGTTATCAAGTCTCCTTCTTTAATGTCGCTAGCATTTAGGCAAATATGGTCATAAAGTGAAATCCCATTTACTGTTTGCTTCTTAACTATAGCATATTCATTGGTTTTGTCGATTATATCTACATTTTTAAATATGGCATAGCCCTTATTCATATTATAGACACCGTTTAATTGCCTAACTTCGCTTAAGGAAAAAGTATCGTTATATCTATTTATCAATACATCGCCATACTTAAGTTTAGATAAAGTGTCATCTATTGATATATAGTAATAATCATTATCTTCTTTTGATATGTTACAAATAAACTTTTCTCTTACACCATTAACTCCGACTTTATAAAATATATCTTCATTGGTCTCGTTGTCTTTTTCAACCATAGTCTTTGGTATCACATAGCAATTTTTGGAAACCAATGATTTAATCGGCACTTTATACCCAGATACTTTTTTATTTTCTATCTCAAACTCAACTACTCTCTTATCAATAAACTTTTCAGGGTAATCAGTTATGTTTAATTTAAAATGTTTTTTACCATCGCTTCCAATAAAGCTCTCAATTCTTCCATTTGTTGTCACATTTTCATACACAAACTTAACAAACACATTATTTGACTTTTGGTAATTATCATAGTCATAAGAACTATCAAATGCTATTGAAAACTCGGGGCTTTTAATTATTTTATATATATTATCACCAGATATAACTTCTTTCTTTTGCGTAGAGACTTTTACACTATCATATTTTTTTATTACTTCATCACTATAATTTTCAATCTTTGATGATTCATAGCCATCGATTATAAATGATACAAGTCCAGCAAACTTCGCATAGCCTTTCTCTTTTGCATCAATTTCTTTTTCTATGTCAATGTTTTCAAGTTGTTTAACAAGATTAATTTCATTGATAAGTCCATTCAATGAATCTTTTGCATTATAGATATTTGAAAAGTCATAATCAGTAATATTATTGTTGTACATTTTTATATTTTGTCTAATATTTTTTTTGTCATCACTATTTAATTCAAAACTTTGAACTACACTTGGCGAGTCATTTATTGTATATATGAATGCACCTCTATTAACTCTCTCGGCATTAGCTACATAAAAATTAATGAATCCGTTATTTATACAAGTTGCTATACTTTCATCTCTATATATAAAACCTTTATGTCTATCTACATTTACTATCTCTCCTATTGTAACTTCATAAATTTTTACATTTTTATTATTAAATATTTTTACAAAATTAAATACAATGTATACGCCTATAATCACCAATATTATAAACAAAACTTTAAAAATATAAAAACCCTTAACTTTTTTTGTTTCTTTAATACTTTGCTTATCAATATTTAATTTTTTTTCCTTAAAAAACATTATTGTGGTATAGAACTTAATAGTGCATTTGAATTATAGTATGAATTTCTTTTTGACTTTGCATTCAATACTACACTAATATATTTAACTCCTGATTTTTTTTCTGAGACAACTAACACAAGACAGTTTCCTGCATTTGTCGTATTGCCTGTTTTTGTACCTTCAAGCAGCACATTGCTACTCATCAATAATTCTTCTGTCACAAAATAATTTGTAGTGAGCCATGTCTCTGTTCTCACTGTTCCATCACTTTGAGTTATATTTGACTTATATTCTCTCACTGTTGAAATTTCTCTAAAGATGTCATATTTCATCAATTCTTTAGTGATTAAAAACATATCATATGCTGTAGTAAAGTGGTAATCAGAATCAAGTCCATGAGGGTTCGCAAAATGAGTATTAACTGCGCCTATTCTCTCTGCCTCATTATTCATAGCAATTATAAAATTATCATAATTTCCAAATACATTTTCAGCCAAACACATAGCAGCGTCATTTCCAGACGGCACAAGTAAACCATATAATAAATCTTTTATTGAAAGTTTGTCTCCAGCTCTAAGGTTTGCTTTTGAAACATCTTTTTCTAAATCTACAGCATCTGTGCTTACAAAATACTCTTTATTTAAGTCAGGACAGTTTTCAAGTACTATGAGAGCAGTCATTAATTTTGTAAGACTTGCCATAGGTAATCTTTTATATGGATTGTGAAATTTTGTAAATGATGAAGGAAATCTATTAATTGATGCTATGAAATATCCATCCGCACCTATATTATTTACAACTTGCTCTTCAAGAGCATTTGGCACAACAATATATTTCGCTGTGCCATCAGCAAAGGTACTTTCATTTGCAACATAAAGATTACTCAGAAGTCTTGAATTGTCATAATTAACTCTCAACCCTTTGCAAGATGATAATAAAACTATTGTAAATAACAAACTAAGTATGCTTTTTAATTTTTTTATTTTAAAATTCATTATATTCTTGTTTCTCTTCTTATATTTAATACAAAGCCTACTCCCATATAAACTGATAAAAGCGACGAACCACCTTGTGAAAAGAATGGTAATGGAACGCCAGTGTTTGGTATCAAAGAAGTTGCAACACCTATATTTATAAATGTCTGTACTGCTATCCAAGTAGCAACTCCAATACAAATTAAATTTTTATAATATTCTCTCTGTTTGGATGCTATAACTATGCAACTTATGATTAAGAATACATATAATAAAATAATAATCACAGAGCCAACGAATCCAACTTCTTCTCCAACTACGGCAAATATGAAATCATTTTGTGCTTCTGCAAGCCAGTTACCATTTTTTACTGAGTTTGGCGAATCATTGTTTATACCTTTACCAGTTACTTTGCCAGAACCAATTGCGATGACTGAATTTTCTTGCTGATATTGTGCTTCATTTTTTTCAGTGGGTATAAAAAATGATTCAATTCGATTTTTTTGATAATCTCTATGAAATGGCATATTGTCTATAAATCCAAATTTTACTGACGAATAAACAAGTATAAATAGAACTGCAAATATACCACCAAAAATCGCAAACCACCTAAACTTAAGTTTTGAAGCAAAAAGCATAGCAACAAATATTGAAGTAAAAATCAGTGAGCTTGACAAGTTTGGCTGAATGAAAATTAGTAAAAATGGTACGAAGTAAAATAAGAAAAGCTTAAACAAATTTCCAAATTGATTTATCTGTATATCAAGCTTTTCCATGTATTTAGCAGAAAAAAGAATGAGAAAAAGTTTTGCAAACTCAGATGGTTGAATTTCCATATTTACAAATGGAATCCTTATCCATCTTATAGAGTTTCTACCATATGCAGTTCCTGTAATTCGCACAAGTAAAAGTGCAAAAACAGAAATTGCAAAGAACCAGTAATATCTTGGCATCACCTTTTTTAGATTTAAAAATGAAATCAATAGGCAAATTATAAGTGAAGCTATAGATATTCCAAGCTGTGACATGAAAGAGTAAATTCTTTCTCCAACGCTTGATTGTACAAAAACTAATCCAGCAATATTCAATGCTACACAAACTATAAGTTGTAAAAATCCATAATTTTTTAAATTAAAATCAAACATTATTCCGATACAGATATTGATTTAATATCATCAGTTCCTTTAGTAAGTATTTCTTCAAATGATGTTACACCATACATGTAATTATAAACACGATTTGCAAGAGCCGCAGCATTACCCGAAGAATATCCAAATGGTATGACTACATTTACTGCAATCTCCGGCGCATACTGTGGTGCAAATGATACAAACACGGCGTGGTTCGTTCTGTCATTTCTTTCTTGCGCCGTTCCAGTCTTTCCGCAAACTTGGAGACCCTGTGACTTAAAAATTATTTTTGCTATACCATCAGTCACCATCTTTCTCATACCTTCATGAACTACATTAAAACTTTCTTCGGTAATAGGAAGATGCTCTACAAGTTTTGGTTCAAACTGCAATAATATATTTCCTTGTTTATCTACTACTTTTTCAACTAACGACAAATCATAGAGTTTACCGCTATTTGCAAGTGCCACAGTATATCTTGCAAGTTGAACATTGTTATACGCGTGAGTACCCTGACCCATGGCAGATCTTTCAGGGTCAGTGTATGAAATAGTTGGAGATAACTCATCTATCTCTACTCCCGATTTTTTATCAAGTCCAAACATTCTGCTATATTTTTGGAAGTTCTAAATGAGGCTTCTCTTGCTCCAACAGTTAT
>JAFXWR010000014.1 GCA_017542725.1 Lachnospiraceae bacterium
AATTTCATTTAATCTATGTGATATGAATACAATTGCAATTCCTTTGCTTGCAAGACTCTTTATTGATTCAAGCATAGTAGACGCTTCTTTCTCAGTAAGAACTGCAGTTGGCTCATCTAAAATCAAAACTTTAAGATTATCTTTACTAATTTCTCTTGCTATCTCAGTAAACTGCTTATGCCCTACAGGCATAACTGATACAAGCATGTCATCATCAATCTTAACTCCAACCTTATCAATGGCTGATTTAGCCACCTCTCTCATTTTCTTTCTATCTAAAGTGTCAAGTCTGTCTCCAAAAACATTTGCTACAAAATTTGTCTTGATAGGTTCTCTATTGAATAATATATTTTCAGTCGCAGTAAATCCTGGTATCAATGAAAACTCTTGGTGAACCATACCAATACCAAGTTTAAGTGCATCACTTGAGCTTCCTATATGCACTGTCTTGCCAAACATTTTAATTTCGCCTTCGTAGCCGCCAGTACTTGATATCACTTCATCGCCAAATAAAATATTCATGAGTGTGCTTTTGCCAGCACCATTTTCACCAACTAGACCTACTATTTCTCCTTCTTTAAGACTTAAATTTATGTCGTGGAGAACAGTTGTGCCATAGTATGACTTTTGAATATTTTTCATTTCTAAAACATTTTCGCTCATAAAAAAATCACCTATTTTAAAAAATAGGGCGGATGCTATCCGCCCCTACAAATTACTTTATTGAGAAATACTTCTCAGGAACTTTGACTTCAGTAGCACCCATGTATTTACCAGGATTACCCATTATATAAGTATCTTGATATACAAGGAATACATTTCCAAGTTTAACTCCTGTGTCAACATTTGTATAGTTAGAACCATTCCATGCTGCCTTTGGAGTAAATACTCTATATGCTTTTGCTATATCATCAATATCTTTTAATTCACTCTCGCCTTTTACAACATTTAATGCGTGTTGTGCAAGACCTGCTGATTGAGTATAGCCATAGCTATATGCCCAAGTACCAAATCTTCCTGCTCCACCTTTTTCATTAACTGCTGCTTCAACTTTATTTAAAATCTTCTCAAAATCACCAGCTTCTGCTGTAAGGTCTATACCAAGTGCTCCTGGATAACCCATAAGTGGTGATGGAAGATCTGCTTCGATAAAATATCCACCATATGCAAGAAGTTGTTTGAGAAGCGGCTCTGTGTGAGCGTCATTTGTACAGAAGTATGCAGCATTCTTGCCATACTTCTCTACCCACTCAGGAACTTTCTCAAGAAGATATGCCTGCGCACCTGATACACCTACGTCAGATGTTGGATCTGGAGCTGTCTCAAGAACAAATTTCATACCATACTCATTGCAAGTCTCTCTCATGATAGCGACACGACGGCTCATAGTCTCATAAGCCATGTGTCTTGGGAATGATACGTGAACGAATGTATCACATCCAAGTTCATGAGCAGTCTTGATGATAAGATATCCTCTTGCTACGAAGTCGTTATTACATACGAGATCTGCAGCTGATCCTATCTCTGGTAAATCTTCATGTGATTCACCTGCGATGCAAAGTATGTCAGGACGTCTCTCTTTGATTCTTCTAAATGCCTCTGTAGTTCCAGGCACTGCTTGGTTTACAACTATTGCCTTCATATCTGGATCATCAGAAAGATTTACAATAGTTTGAATTGTTGTCTCAAGTTCATCAGTAAAGTTGTCAGGATATATAGCAAGCTTTACATTATCAGCTCCATACATCTCTTGAAATTTCTCTGCACCTCTTCTGTCATCTTCTGATTGAGATACAGAACCTGTTACTATACCGATATGAATGTTGCCAGACTTTGAAGTCTCTGCTTGAGTTTCTACATTTTCTTTGTTTTCAGCAACTGTAGTTGCTGCACTTTTACTTCCACAAGCAACAAGTGTAAATATCATTGCGCTTGCAAGTAACATGCTTAATAATTTTTTCATAATAATAACTCCCCTTTTTTTAGTCTTAAACTCATATTTTAATACAAAATTGCCATTTTTTCAAGATAAAGAAATTATCAATTAAAAATAAGGGCGGATAATATCCGCCCCTATAAAACATTTCAATTTCGTTTATACCTTTGCTACATATTCATAAGGAAGTGGAACTATCTTTCCTGGAGCATCTATCTTTACAAGTTGCTCAAGAGTATCCTTACAAATGTTATATTGCATTTCTACATCATGTGGCTTACCAGCATTTGCACCCATTGGTACAAGTGGTGCTGTAGCACGTGGAGTACCAGTTTGCTTAACAACCGGAGGAAGGGCTGCTATGATAATAGTTGGTATTCCTGCTTCTTCAATAGCTCTCTGCACGAGCACGGCAGACCTATGGCAGGTTCCTCATCCAGCAGTCATAAGCACAGCATCTACTCCTTCTGATTTTAAGAATTTAGCAATTTCTGGTCCAGTCTCATTTTTAAACTTCTCTTGGTTTCCGCCACCACCCATAAATGTTGCGTGGGTCTTAGCTACTCCACCAATTACTCCATTCTTTGCTAATTCATGAAGTCTCTCATATGGGAACATACAATTTATATCTTTATTAACATCACTGTTGTCATATCCACCGTGAGATACCATCAAGTCTTCTGGTTTAGTATTATCTGGAACTTTTCTCCAAGTAAAGTCTCCAGATAAGTTAAATCTCTCATCAGATTTGCAGTGAACACCAGCTGCAGTTGCTATAGCTACTATCATTTTGTTAAGTGGCTTAGTTACTGGAGCCCATACTGGTGGAGGTGTAACAGGTGCAAATATTTCTGATTGCATTCCTTTAACTACTGTATAACTCATAATATTCTCCTTTTCAATTATTCGTTATTTATTATCATTTGTGCTTTGGTCTTTAGGATTATTTTTCAAATAATGCTCATCTACCTCTGCACTTATTTGTTCTATAAAACTCATATTAAAAGCAACAATTTGTCCTACCTTCAATTCATAGTCAGAAATTATCATTCTTTTAGGAATTCTTATTGAGCCAAGACGACCTTTGATATCAATTGCGACAGAGCCGTCATGAACTTCAGTAATGATTCCTTCATAATAATTTACTTTATCTATGTACTTTGGTATATTTTTTTCGGGCTCGCAATGCTCGCCCCTACGCATTATCGGTTCGCGATATTCGCCCTCACCAGAATTATTATGCGTTTGCATATTTCTTCTTATACTTATCACTCATTGGAAGTGATTTCTCATTCTTAACGAGTTCAACTGGTTTGCCTGTTACTGAAGAAATGAGTTCAATATTTTGTGATTTAACATTTGGATTCCATTCCTTCTCAGGTTTCTTAATTGGCTCTCCAGTCATCTCTGCTTTAAGCATCATGATAGCACGAACTGCATCTTCTGGGCAAAGAGTATTGTTTCCAAGGATTTCGTTTTCAATACCAGCTTCTGACTTGTTGTTGTCAACCATTGCTGTAACATACTTGTTACCTACAACGAGAGCACCCTGCTTAGCACAGAATGACATACCAACAACTTTGATTCCTCTCATACCGATTTGCTCGATGTGAGATACAAAGTCAACGTGGTTGTTTCCAAATCCTTCAGTAGTAACTATTGCACCTTCTACATCCATAGCTTCACAAGTCATACCAACACGCTTTGATATATAGAACTTCTCTGAGTTGATTTGTGGTGAACCTACAAATATAACTCCTGCAAAATCTATCTCTTCATCAAATAACATTTCAAGTACCATTGGCTCTCTCCAATAGTGTCTTGATTGCTCTTTTGATGCTGGTCCTATACAAGTAAGTGCGTGAATACATCCATCAAGAACCTCAAGTGGTGAACATACAACTGGTACGTTACAAAGGTCTACATTTGGATGTGCTCCTAATATACCTACTGGCTCTACAGGAAGAATTAAATTATCATGCATTGCGCCTTGTCCCATGATTTCTTTTACAAGTGCAACTTTCTTCTTTCCTGGACGACGAACTTGCTTGAACTCTTCTTTGCTTACGCAATACTTCTCATCAAGCTCTTTAAGTGCAAGTCTGATTTCTTGAGTAATAACATCAAAAGCCTTATGAGCAGCAAGAGGACCTGGTCTCTCCATGTTCTTTAAGTTCTCTATCTTAACTGTTCCTCTTATGATTATATCACCGTGGTCAGGACATGATGGACGATTCCACATCACATTTTCATCAAGATATCCTTCTGATGAACCGAACTCACCGATTTGAACTCCCTCATCAGTAGTTCCTGTGAGCATCATAACTACGTTATCGAGTACTCTTGTAACTCCTGTTCCAAGTTCTGAATCTCCCTCTTTAGTAGCTATTGGTTGTGTATCCATTATAGTCTCTGAATATACATGATAGTTATCTTTTGTAATTATATCAATTTTTAAGTCATGAACTAATTCTTGAGAGTCAACTGCTTCCTTCTCGATTCCTTCTCTTATGTAGAGAGTAGTTCCGTCAATCTTAGTTTCTTTTCCTCTCTTAACTTCTGTGATGTTGAAGTGTTTTCTTGTAAGAGTTCTAACTACTTTTTCTGCTCCTACTGCTGCACTTCCTGCTGCACTTGCTCCTCCTGCTACAGTACCTGCTGCACCAGAACTTGCTGCGCCTCCGCCAAGACCCATAGGGATCTCTAAATCAATTCCTTTTCCTTCTCCAATGTGGATTTTCAATTTTCCACCACTAAAAGATTGTGTTACTGAACTTGCTGCTGCAGGTGCTGCCGGAGTAGCTGGAACTACTGCAGATGCTGCTGCCTCTTGTACTTTGTCTACGCAATCTTTAAGTATTGGATTAAGTGAGTCCAATGTCTTAGTAAGAGTTGAACCCATTACCTGTCCAATAGTTAACGCGCCATCAAGTTTTAATAATCCTGATGATACCAAATCATCAAATATTGCTGGATCTTCAAGGTCATGATGAGAAAGCTTTGTACCAGCTTCTCTTCTACAACATAGAACCGCTGGATCATTAAGGTGTTCTTGAGCGTATTCTGCTGAAATAGACATAAAATTTCCTCCTTAGTTTATTCTAAATATATATTTAAATTAATATATCCTATTTTTTTCGGGCTCGTGTAAATCTCCCCTACAGTTTAATCTTCATATTTTATTGATATGTCTGAACCACTCTCTATACTAATTACTAACTCGCCATCTGGTGTATCCTCTTTAAATACATATGGCTTACTATAGTCTTCACTAGATTTAGCAGCTTCACTGTGTGAAACCTGCTTAATGCCGCCTGGTTCATTTGACTCAGGGTTTCTTGATGCCGTGCAACCTTCTGGTATTGGCCCTTCAACAAATTTTGATTTTGTCAAATGACGTTGAACTTGCATGCCAACTGTCTCAAATATATGGTCAGTTGAATGGTGAACATTAAGCCCAAGACCTGGTGCAGATCCCATAACTGTATTTGTACAGTCTGAACAGTTTGATATTAGAATCTCAGTAGCACCAGCCTTCTTTATATTCATACATTTAAGTGCTTGTCCTGGACAGTTGCCTGGATTCTCGCACTTGTAAACACCATTTCCTTTTGGATCTTTTGCTTGCTTACAATACTCTACATCAACTACATTCATATTGTACTTCTTAGCAATATCTTTTAATCTATTTTCATCGGCACCGCAGGCACATACTAAAAGACCTACCTTAGCACCTTTATAATCCTTAAATGGCTCTGTGACTATGATACCACCTGTGGTCTTTGTCACAGGATCATCAAGGCTACAAGGCTTACCCATAAATGGTCCACCCATTATTATTTCACCATACTTTCCATCGATACCACCAGCAGCATTTATTACATCTTTAACTCTTACACCTATAGGAACATCATGGAACACCATTACTCCATTTTCTGTACCTTTTATCTTACCGCTGACAGTAATTTTCTTTGATACAATTGGACGGCCAAGTTCTATTGCTTCATACACACGAAGAACTGTCTCAACATTTATAACAATTGAATTAGCTTCTGTTGGAAGTGCTGTAACAGGAAGTAAAATTCCCAAAGTCTCACGAATAATTGCTCTCTCTTCGCCCATCGGATAAATATCTGGAAGTAAATGAATACGAATATTATCAATTCCTTTTAATGCTTTAAGTAAAGATTCTATTTCATGAGAGTGCTTTTGTTTTATAGCAACGATACCTTGTTTTGCATTTGTAATTTTCATTGCATATTGAATACCTTTTACAGTTTCATTTGCAAATAAAACAAGTTGTGCCATATTGTGTGCAAGTATTGGCTCACACTCTGCTGCATTAACTAAAACATAGCCTCCATGTAAATCAACATTTAATTTCACACCTGTAGGGAATCCAGCACCACCCATACCAACTACGCCTGCCTCAGTAACTCTGCCAAGTAAATCTTCCTTCTTTGCGCTTACTGGTTTTACAACTTTCTTTCCCATAGTTATAAGCGCCTTACTTGGTTTAATGAAAATAGCTTCATTTGTAATTTTCGAAACTACTCCATCTACTGATGAATGAATATTTGCACCAAGTCCTTGTGGTCTAGCAACTAATGTTCCAACTGTAACCTTGTCACCTTTCTTAACACATGGAACGCAAGGTTTACCAACGTGTTGTTTTAATAACAATTCAATATCGCCAGTGCTCTTAATTGCAATTACAGGTTCTTTAGCTGCCTTAGTAACTTTTATAGCTGTCTTCGAAGTTGTCTTAGTTACTTTTTTAGCTGTCTTAGAAGCTGCCTTTGTTACTTTTTTTGCAACCTTAGTAGCACTTTTTTTTGCTTTAGATACTACACTTTTTTTTGCCATGAGCACACCTCTTATTTAAAAATATTTTACACAATATAACAACCAAATGCAGTTTTGCATTCAGCCGCATAATCAAAATGAACTATAAAAGATTATACCACCTATAACCAAAATAATCAATAAAGTTTTAGAATATTATTGGTAAAATTTTACATAAATACCACTTTTGTCCTTTTTACAATAAAAAACTACCACCGATTATGATGGTAGTTTTATATGAAATTAAAGCTATAATTTAATCAACTATTACTTTGAACCTTTAATTGCATCTTTTAAGTAGAGTATAGATGTGATGAAACATACGATAACAACGAGCAAAGTAAGTGTTTGCAAATTCATTTGTTTAACAACAAAGTATGCAAGGAATACACCTATTGTTCCAAATATTGCTTGGTTCCAACATGCAATTACATCATACTTTCCTTCCATAATGAACTTAGGTCCATTACCAAATGCCATAAGGAATGCACAAGAACCCATCATGATAGGGAATGCCATACCTGTGTGAAGTCCAATGAGAACGCAAAGTGCCATACAAGGAGCATAGAGACCAACACCTAAACACATTGCTGCACCGAGGATAAAATTAATTATACATGCAATTACAAGTCTTGTTCCTCTTAAACCAACTGCAGCGATTTCACCATTAACATCATGAATCATAAGGCCATTTGGAAGTGTTTGACCAACTAAATCAGCTGTATACTCTGTATTAGCAATAGAGAATGGTCCCCATCCTTTAAGTCTCATAAGCATAATAATTGCTAAAACAAAAAGACCGATTCCAAATCCCCAACGAACTTTTGTTCTATCCCACTTAGATACGATAGATGCACCTAAGAATGCGCCAATAGTTGCTGTTACACACATAAGCACACATGTAAGTGGATCAATATTAAATGCTGTAAAGAAAAGGAATGCTTCAATACAAACAGGAACTGTATCACCGACATTAAGAGTTCCTGGCACTAACAAATCATCAACTGAATTAGTAAACTTAAATGCAGATGATGATGGAGCAAATGATCCAATACCTAAAGTATCAAAGAAGTTTGCAATAAGTCCAACAAGTGCTGTTGAAATAAAATTCTTTGGCTTAAGGCCATGAGCAATTTGCTCTTTACCTTCTTGTGTTCCTGCCATTTGTTTGTGTTTCCATGCCATCATCGCTACGCAAAGAACAACACCAACAATCGATAGGCCTTTCATAATTGAAATAGCGTTCATAAAATATTTTCCTCCGAAAATTTATTTGTCGTACAGAATCACATTCTGTGCAACCAATTTGAGTAGATTATACCACTTATAACCTATTTTAGCAATAATTTTTTGTATAGATTAAAATAGGTCAAAACCAAAATAATGCTATCTTATCTTTTAAAAATTTTGCTCTTTATATAGTCGACAATTACAATTAAAACTATGGCAAATGCTATCTGAGCAGGAATTGGGGCTTTCAATTCTTTCATAAGCATAAAAAAACCTAAAAATATTAAAAAGGTTATAAAAATACTAACTAGCCTTATTGCCACTTCTTTCATATCTCTATTCATAAACAACCACCATACAAATCATATGTCATAATTATACTTTGATACAGATAAACTTATTACCATTTTTTTCTATAATAGTCTTTAGGTCTTTGAAACTCATAAAGCAGGTAGCAGTATTTTCGCAAGGGTGGACGCCTATTTTGTCCTTTCCCATAAGTCCCTGGTCAAATGCAACTATGACCTCATGATTCTCATCGTTTAAAACAGCGAGCGGAGACACAGAGCCTTGAGTTACACCCAAGTACTTTTCAAGTCTCTCAGCAGATCCAAATGAAAGACGAGTTGAACCAAGAAGCATAGCGAGTTTCTTTGTATCCGGCTGCTTGCTCTCCTGTACAACTACAAGATAATGCTTGTCACCTTTTGCATTTCTCAAAAATAAATTTTTTGCAACTTCACCAATCTTTGTGATTCCAGCTTCGTCAAGTGCTTCCATAGTATAAAGTGCCTCGTGTTCAACTTTCTCATACTTGTAGCCATTGTCATCAAGGAACTTAAGAGTTCCAGCTTTATCATATTTTGCCATATCTTTCTCCTTTAATTCTATAATCACTTACAAGTTTTGTAATTCTTTTTTGATCCAAATAATCTATAATAAGTATAGCATACTTTCTTGATGTTTCAAGTTCTGTCCTGAGTTCTGGCATTGTTATCTTATCACTCTTTTCAAATAATTTATAAACTATCTCAAGAGCCTTATCAAAGTGAGTCTTATGAATGTAGTAATCATTTGAAAGTTTAACAAGTTTACCCTCTCTTGCAAGGTCAACTATCATCTGCCTAATCTCAAGTTTATTGTTCTTTCCATTTTTTATAGTAGCAAACTCATCAACGACTTCCTGAGTTGCTGGCATAGTGTATGCTGCATCAAGATATTTTTTCTCAATAGCCGACATCTCTTTAGACTGCTTGTCATCCATCACAACATTAAAGTCTGCTGATGCAATCAAGTCATTAACCTGCTTTATAACTTTTTTTTCTATCATATAGTTTAAAAGATTTTCAAATGCTGTGTCACCAACTTTAGTATATCTCTTAAACAATATACTTTTTATTTCTTCTTTTTTTTGTCCCTTCGCAATCGGGTTATCTTTATGGAACTTATTTAAAATGTCTAAGATATATTTTTTCGAACCTTCGTAGAACTTGTTCGAAATTATAATAGAATTATTATTTATATTATCATATGTGTTATCATTTTTATTTTTGATTGAATTGATGACAACTATCTGTTTTTCATTTGAAAGTGCCTCAAGCTTTTCTTTGACATCATTTATGCTCTGATTCATTTTTTTCGATAAAAAAGATATTTCAGGAAAATCCGAACTTGAATCATTGATTATCTCAAGCAACACTTTCTTGTCATCATTACTGTCTATAGCCTTAAAATGGTTTAGTGCTATATCATCTTCTAACTTATATCTCTTTGACGAAATATTTAAAACTATACCACCACCACAGGTTTCGGCTGGACTTATGAATCTTATAATATATTTGTCGCCTCTCTTAATTGGTATAGCTTTATCAAATTTGAATTGTATATAATCATCATTTATCACTTTGACGCTAGCTTCAGTCTGCTTTGAGCCATAATTAAAATGTAGCTTCTCGCCATTTTTGATTTTTCTTCTTGCTGACTTAAACATCTTAACTCTACAGTCAATCATCTCACTAAGTATTATAGAAGATTTTTCTGCAAGCACATCACCTCTTTCAAGTTCATCTTTCTTTACATTCAATAGATTGATGGCAGTTCTCTGCCCTGCAAATGCTGATGGTTCAACTCTTCCATGAGATTGAATTTGGCGAACCTTAACCACTTTCTGTGAAGGATAAACCATAAGTTCATCGCCTGTATCAATCTTACCTTCCATCAAGGTGCCAGTGATGACAGTTCCAAAACCTTCCATAGTAAATACTCTATCTATAGGAAGCCTTGTAAGTTCTTTATTATTATTTCTTTCTCCTATCTCTTTTACTATGGCAAATATTTCTTCTTTAAGCACATCTATATTTTGTCCTGTGAGACTCGACACACAAATCATTTTTGCATTTTCAAGATTAGAACCTGCAACCAAATCCTTGACCTGGTCTTTTAGTATATCAAAATCAACTTTGTTTTCAGAGTCAAGTTTTGTAAAAACAATAATTCCTTTTTTTATGCCGAGCGATTTTATAATTTCGAAATGTTCTATAGTCTGAGGTTTGATTCCCTCTTCAAGCGATATAACAAGAAGTACTAAGTCAATGCCACCTATTCCGGCAAGCATATTTTTTACAAACTTCTCATGTCCAGGCACATCAATAATTCCCAAATGAAGTCCTAAATCATTTGGGAGATTTGCAAAGCCATTTTCAATGGTTATGCCTCTTTTCTTTTCTTCTTTCAAGCGGTCAGTGTCAAAACCAGTAAGAGCCTTAATCAAAAATGTCTTACCATGGTCGACATGCCCCGCCGTTCCTATAATAATATTTTGCATAACTCATCAATTAACATTTTAATGTCATCCTCAAGTACAGTTCTAACATCCACGAGCACCTTATCATGCGCCACTCTCACAATCACTGGCACATCAAGAGCCCTCAGTTCTCTCTCTATCTTTTCAGCAGCCTTATCCTTTTTTATTATTGAAACTGCATAGCCATCAAGATACACATCTGGCGCAGTTCCACCGCCGACTTGGTCTTTTATCTCTTCTACATTTATTTCGGCTTTGCATTTTGATTTTAATTCATTTGCAATTTTTTCTGCCTTATCTTTAAGCTCATCCTTACTTGCAGTAATCATATTTAAAATTGGTATATTCTTTTTTGCTCTCTTTACATCATAATATTCGAACAAAGTTGAAGTGAGTGCCGCAATAGTAAACTTATCAACCCTAAATGCTCTTGCGAGTGGATGTTTCTTCATTTTGTTTATATACTTTGCTTTACCGATTATTATCCCCGCCTGAGGTCCACCAAGAAGTTTATCCCCACTAAATAATATCACATCTGCTCCATCTTTCACAAGGTTTGGAACAGTAGGCTCATCAATGCCATACTCATTTAAATCTACGAACAGTCCATTCCCCATATCATAAATAACTGGTATATTAAGTTCTTCTCCAAGTGGCATAAGTTCTTTTAACTCTGCGCTCTCAGTGAAACCAACAACTCGATAATTACTTGTGTGAACTTTCATAATCGCAGCGGTTTTTTCTTCCTCAAATGCATCTCTATAATCAGAAAGTTTTGTCTTATTCGTCGTGCCAATCTCTTTAAGTATTGCTCCACTTTCAGACATTACTTCTGGAATTCTAAATGATCCACCTATCTCAATAAGTTCTCCGCGAGAAATTATAACTTCTTTCTCATGTGCAAGTGCAGCGAGTACTATAATAGTTGCTGCAGCATTGTTATTTACAACCATTGCAGCTTCGCAACCAGTGAGTTCTGTGATGAGTTTCTCTATGTGAGACTGTCTGTCGCCTCTCTCGCCTCTTTTTAAATCATATTCAAGATTTGAATAATTGTATGCAACGCTTATCATAGCATCTGTGGCATCTTTTGATATAACAGCACGACCAAGATTTGTATGAAGGACTGTGCCTGTCGCATTGATAAGTTTCCTTAGACTATGCTTTGATTTCTTTTCTACTTTAGAAATTACTTTTTCTATAAGTTTCCGCTTATCAATGTCTTTTTCAATTCCATTCAAAATATTTGCACGAGTGTCGATTATGACCTCTCTTATGCAGTTAGTCAAAAAGTCGTGTGGAGTTTTTTCTACAATAGAAACCAACTCCTTGTCCTTCAAGATTTCATCTACTTGTGGAATTTTTCTCAAAACTTCATTCTTATCCATAATATATACCTGAAATAAAAAAGCTCTTTGGAAACCAAAGAACTAACAAATAAAAAATTATCAACTATTTCATTTGGTTTCAACTAATTAATAAACGGAGACGCTAGGAATCGAACCTAGCCGAAAGTTAACCTTTCACAACGGTGTTGAAGACCGCGGGGCGCACCAGCTACCCTCCTATCTCCCAATCAATTGAATATGAAAATATTTATTCAATTATAATGATATTAGCACAAAATGGTGGGTTAGTCAATAAACTTAAGTATTTAAGTCAAATATCGGTGAGCAAACTTACCGATTTTTTAGGCTAATATTCAATAGAACATAACTTATTAATGACAGTAAAACTACAATAACCATACTAGTAAATGTATCAAATCTAATAAAAAATATTGGCACGGCTCCTAAGAATAATCCTATGGTGGTCACACCAAATGCCACCCCAGGATTATTTTTTATTATGCTGAGCGCCATCGCATAAGTTATGCTCATAGTCATTGAAAAAAGTAGCATCCCAAATAGTGAAGCAATCATAAAATCTTTTCCAATAATAATAAGCGGCACACATAGTAAAGTCGAGATAGTTGCTACAAACTTATATCCAAATTTATCGCAGAGCAGACCACCAAGCGCCTTTCCAATACCAAGGCAGGTAAATAATAAAATACTATGATAAAATTCACTCTTCCAATTTATAGGAATTACAAATCCCATATAACTTCGCACCATTACCACTATAAGAGCTATTAGTAAAATTGCTAAATATGAATATTTTTCATTTACAATATCCACATCAATATACTTAACACTACTTTTACACCATCTCTTAGAAGTAAAAATCGAAATCAAAACAATTATTAAAACTGGAATAAACAAAATATATGTTTTAATATTTATATTTGCAAAATACCTTCCGATGATAATCCCAAATGTTCCGCCAGCAACGAATAATGAACTTGGAAAAATTTTATTTTGAGATACAGATGCGGTAGCAACGGCACCACACACATGTAAAAATGCATTTCCAATTGCGAGCAACAAAACTGAAAGTAAATATATATTAAAGTTGTCAGATTTTGCCAATAAAATAGCAGCCACAAAAAATGCTGCTCCTATTAGGCCAATATTTGTTTTTTTATTTCTATTATAAAAATCTCCTACTAAAAGTTGAGGGCAAAAAGCAAAAAAGTCATATAATATGACAAAAAATGTCACCATATGACTTTGAAATCTTAAATAAAAAAGCGCATAACTTACAACTTCAATACAGAGATGGAAAACAAAAAACAGAACTCCGTATGATAACTCAATATTGCTATACTCTTTTCGCATTAGAAAGTTCTCTTTTAATAACCATTTTACATAAAACTGCTATCGCAATAGCAACCACTACTACAGCCACAACAACTATTGGCATAACCGCTGGTTTGCCTTCATTAATAATTGGTTCAATTATTTCTTCTGTTTCTACAATAATGTCTAAAAACATAGTTTCCTCCTATATTAGACTAATAATATAATTTCCTAAAAAATAAGATAAGACATTCGCGATAATAGTAAGTAAAGATATTTTAAATAAATTTTTTTTACCTAAATATAAATAATATAAAATAATTTCCGAAATTAAAACAAATATCTCTACTACAAAAATAACCTTTAACCTATCTACCGCCATCCACCCCATAAATCCTAACTTATAAATACTGCAAATGTCAATAATAAATACTATTGCATTTGCTATGACATTTGTAAGTATATTCACGACAGCGAAGTATGTAGGACTAAGTCTTAGAAATACAACTATCGGGATGAACTCTATGATTAGAGTGAGGGTGAGGGCGATAATCCAGTTTATAATATAATTCATTAACATATTATCAAATACAGACCGAATATATACTATTTCCTCCCGACCATCTTTGATAGCCTTGGTACTTTCTTCATATCTACATTAACCTCGACGCTGAAAAGCATTTTTACTAACCACAAAAAAAGCAAAATTACCAGTATAGGTATTACACAAGTAGTTACAAGCATTACTGCAATTGTCTCTATCATTTTATTTAATTGTGAAGTGAGTTTATCAATTAATTTATTTGCCTTATCTTTAACTACCATTACAGCACTGCCAACTGTCTCAACCACTTTATCTTTCGCACCACTTACTGAATTTGCTATACTATTACCAATATTTTCCCAGAATCCCAATTCACTACCTTCATTTTCTTTAACATTAACTTCATTTTCGCTATTATTGTCATTTCTTGTTTCACTAATTTTTTCTGTAACAGATGTATCGTTTATATTCCCGATTTCTTTATCCAGTTCCTCTTTCAAAGCATCCCCTTCACTAATCATTTGTTGCATATTTGCCTCGCTGTAAGTTTTTTCTATAACATTTGAAATATTGACACTAACTGGTATAACAAAAAATATCACCAATGCAAATACAAATATTCTTACCGCTATTTTTCTAAATGCTTCTTTATTATATAAAGTAAAAATACTAAACATTATGCAAGCTATCGGTATAAGTACTTTAAATGACACTAGCCCCATTATCGTCACAAGATATTTTTCCAGCATAATTGCACATAAAATTATCACAAAGTAACCAGTTAAATCTAAAAGTTTACCCGAAACAGCATTTGCTCTATCACCAAGTAAAAGTGATGCGCTTGCTGCTATAGTTGCAGAAGCGGCACTAATTTTAAGAACATTGTTTTGTTTTTCTTGTAATGAGTATATAGTCTCACTATGCAGCTTGGCAGATGAAGCATATCCAGAAAATACTGCAAATGACAAAATTGCAATAATAACAGGAATTATGACCATCGCAATCCAAATTACTTTTTTATTATTCTTGGAATCCACTTCTTTCTCAATTAAATCAGTGTTTTCATTTAATTCATTTTGACTTTCCATATATAACCTCCGGTTTTTTTATAATAATTATCCAATATTATTTTACCAAAAAATAATAGAGACAGCCACATTATTCGCTTAAAGATAAAGTAAAGCACTTAACCAGGTATTTTTCTAAACTCATCAACCAATATGACATTTATTTGGTCATACTTTTTCAGCTCTTTGTCATTTGTAATGAAGTAATCGCATCTATTATTGATGGCTATAGATAGTTGAAATGCATCTATTAACTTAATAGGAGTATAGTTTGCCCTTATTTCCAGTGCAGTCTTATATTCACGAATTCCTATACCTAATTTATTAATTCCAAATTCTTCAATAAAGCTGTCCATTATGATCATTTTTTTAGTTTGCTTATTTCTCTGAGGTAATACCTTCATCTCAACTTCACTTATATATGATGTATATATTTCATAATCTCCATTTATCAATTTCAAAAACATATCCCTTGACTTTAAAGATAAATTCGAACCGCCTTCAAAAAAATAAATAAATGGGGCCGTATCAATAAAAACTTTTTTATAATTAGAATGATCTGTCATCTCTACTCTCCGATAAATATTCATCAATACTTTGCTTATTATAAATTGATTTTTCTACGCCCATAAAAGTATTTAAATATTCTTTCTCTACCGTTTGATCTTTCTTGCTTGCTTTTTTTATTCTATTATTTATTTCAAATGGTAAGCCGTTTAATGCAACTGTTTTATTCAAAAACATCCTAATAGCAGTTGACAAATCTAGGCCAATATCTTCAAGAACCATATTGGCATTATTTTTCAACTCTTCATCAACACGTATTTGTAGCACAGTATTATTCATAAAATCTCCTTAATACTTTGTCATTACATTGTATTATAAATTTTTCATATATGTTTGTCAATATTATAATGCATAAATTTGTAGAAAATAAAAAATCCCGATTGCCCGGGATTAAAGGTGCACATTATACCTTATTGAATTATGGGGACGGAGACTAACAATTAATTGTTACTTATAATTAAATTTTTAGATTTTTATAAAAAAGTCAAATAACTGAACAATATTATTCTCCGTCCCTTTTATTCGTCCCTTTTATTTTTGCGTATTTGTTATAATTATTATAAATTAATCTAACCATTTTTCCAAGATATTTAACTGTTTGCCATCTTTCAATACTGTAAATAATTTATCAAGAATTCCTTTATATACTTTACACCTAAAACTATTGATATTTTTAAAAAATAGATCGTTGTCTTGTGCTAAATTTAAAACTGGACATGTGCCACAAAATGGCTGATAAACACAGTCTGAACAGTTAAGCTGAGATTCAAGCAGAGAGGCAATGCATGTTGTTTTACATGTAGGTGATTTAATTATAGTAT
>JAFXWR010000151.1 GCA_017542725.1 Lachnospiraceae bacterium
ATATTATAAAGTAAAATATATATATATGGAAAAAGGCGTAACACAAATTATATATACAAACGACCCTAATCAAGAACAAAATAGTGTTGATGTTAAAGAAGTTCTTGCGAAGGTTTATGCTGCACTTAAAGAGAAGGGATATAATCCTACAAATCAGATAGTGCAATATATCATGTCAGGCGAACCACTTTTTATAACTAGCCACAATAGTGCTAGGTCACTAATCACAAAAGTGGAGAGAGATGAGTTAGTTGAAGAGCTCGTCAAGTCTTACATTGAGCATAATTTTAAAGAAATAGATTAGTAAATAAAGCTTCGGCTTTAAAATAAATGTCAGTGAAACTAATTTAATAGTTCGGTTTTCACTTTTCGAAAAAAGAAAAGTATTTTTTTATTGTTTTGTCCGTGAAGAAAAGAAAAATTTTAGGAATTGATTATGGGGACTTCACTATAGGTCTCGCGATTTTTGATTTGGAGACAGATTTCATTTACCCATATAAAACTATTTTTCGAACTAAGGCAAATGTCTTAAGAAAAAGTATCAGAGAAATTGTCAAGATCGTGAAAACTGAAAATATCTCATACATAGTTGTAGGGCTTCCGCTAAATGCTGATGGCACAGAAGGCGATAGAGTTGATAAAGTGAAACTTTTTTCAAATATGCTAATTAATGGCTTGACAAATGCAGGGTTTCACGAGTCCAACATACCAATAATGTTTCAAGACGAGCGACTCACCACTGTAGAAGCAAAATCAATTCTGAAAGAACGTGGCATCCCAAAAACTGAGTGGAAGAAAAGCATAGACCAAATTGCAGCAGAAATTATTTTAACTGATTATAAGCAGGTTAACAAACTGTAGGGGCGAACGCTTGCGGAGCCCGATTGAAAGGAGAAAGTATGGCAAAAGAAAATATAATAGTATTAAATGGTGACGATGGTGACATCCAAGTAGAAGTCATCGATCAGACAGTGATAGATGGAGTCACTTATCTTTTAGTTGCTGATGTAGTAACTGATGATGAAGAAGAGGGTGACTGCTATATTTTAAAAGATGTGTCAAGTGCGGATGCGCCGGAGGCAAGTTATGAGGTGGTGCCAAATGATGAGGCGGATGGGATTTTCGACACCTTCGAAAAAATGTTGAAAGATGAAATTAGTCTAAAAAAATAAGGAGTTAAAAATGAGCTTTAATATAGGTAACAAAATGAAGAGTTTCGAAGAGTACTTCGAAAAGAACATTAAAAATAGTACTGAAAAAGGAGATACAAAAAGTAGTAATATGAATAACAAAAAGAAATTTGACAACAAAAATAATAAGGGCAGTAAAACAAATAATAGCAAAACTAGCAAAAATTCATTTGGCAAGAAACAAAATAATGCCAATAATAATTTGAATACAAATAAAAAGCACAGTAATTCAAATAATCAAAGTAACAACAATTTTCAAAATGGAAATCAATCAAACGGTCAATCATATATAGAGAGGATGACCGCTAAAAATAGAAAGTTCCTAGAGCATTATAATCCAAAAAAGGATGCGAAGATTAAAATCATACCACTTGGCGGGCTTAATGCCATTGGTATGAATATAACTGTTATAGAGGATGAGAATGACATCATAGTTATAGACTGTGGTAATGCATTTCCAACTGAGGACTTACTTGGTATAGATTTAGTAATTCCGGATGTGACGTATCTCAAGAGAAATCAAAATAAGATTAGAGGAATGGTTCTAACTCACGGACACGAAGACCACATTGGAGCGATACCATATATTTTAAAAGAACTCAATATGCCAATTTATGGTACAAAACTTACCTTGGCGCTTGTAGAAGGAAAGCTCAAGGAACATAAGATAGTTGGATATAAACTTAATACTGTTAATTTTTCTGATATTATTAAACTCGGCAATATGTATGTAGAGTTTATAAAAACTAATCATAGTATAGTTGATTCGGCAGCACTTGCCATTTACACAAGGGCAGGTATAGTGATGCATACTGGAGACTTTAAAGTTGACTATACTCCAGTATTTGGTGATACTATAGACCTTACTCATTTTGCAGAGATAGGTCGCATGGGTGTGCTTGCACTTTTATCTGATTCGACTAATGCGACAAAGCAAGGTTTCACTATGAGTGAAAGGACTGTTGGAAAGATTTTTGATTCAATATTCAATGAACACAATAATGATAGAATTATAGTTTCCACATTTGCATCAAACGTTGATAGAGTTAGACAGGTTATAGATACAGCAGCTAAGTATGGTAGAAAAGTTGCGATTGAAGGTAAGAGTATGATAAATATAATTACCATCGCAACAGAACTTGGTTACATAGATATACCAAAAGGAACTCTTATACAGACTGAGACGCTTAAAAATTATCCAGACGAAAAGACAGTCATAATCACTACTGGAAGTCAAGGTGAGTCTATGGCTGCACTTTCTCGTATGGCTCAGGGCACAAACAAAAAACTAAATATTAAAGCAGGTGATGTAGTAATTCTCTCATCAACACCAATCCCAGGAAATGAAAAAGCTGTTAATAAAATCATTGACGAACTCTATCGTAAACATGCTACAGTTATTTATCAAGATACTCATGTATCAGGACATGCTTGCGCAGAGGAAATAAAATTAATTTACACTTTGGTGAATCCAAAATATGCAATTCCAGTACATGGTGAGTATAGACATAGAAGAGAGGCGGCGACTATAGCAGAATCTGTAGGTGTTGACAAGAAAAAATGTTTATTACTTGAAGTGGGCGATGTGCTTGAGATCTGTGAGAACTCTGCAAAAGTCGTAGACCATGTGGCATCTAATGGTATAAATGTTGACGGACTCGGTGTAGGTGATGTGGGAAATATAGTTCTTAAAGATAGACAGGCTCTTGCTACAGCCGGTATGGTAATAATAGCTATGGCGCTTTCTGATTCATCATCTGAACTCGTGTCAGGACCAGATATTATTTCAAAAGGATTTGTATATATGAAAGAATCCGAGGAACTAATAAATGGACTAAAATCAGTTGTGAGAGATATAATAAATGATTATAGAAAAGACAACAACAATGATTGGAAAAAACTTAAGTCTATGGTGGTTACTGCAGCAGAGGACTATTTGTGGAAGAACATAAAGAGGGAACCACTTGTAATTCCGGTAATAATATCAGTGTAGTAAATAGGGCTTAAAAAGCCCTATTTTTATGCCTTGTTTCGAATAAAAAAATATATGTACAAATACTTGACAAATTATGTGAAAAGTGTTATTATGTTAGCACTCAAAGATAGTGAGTGCTAACACTGAAGAGGCGAAGTTTACGAGCACACTGTAGGGGCGAGCACTGCGAGCCCGGAAGGAGGTATATCAAATGGAAGAGAACAGGGACAAGATAGATAACGAAATGAACAAAAACGAAGAAACAAAGGAGAACGAACAAAAGATAAATAATGATTGTAATTGCGGATGCGAGCACTGCGGACCTGATGGATGTAGCGAAGAAGACTGCAAAGAGTGCGACTGTAGGGGCGAAGCTTGCGAGCCCGGCGTAGGGGCGAGTACTGCGAGCCCAGAAACTGAAAAAGACGAACTAACTTTAGCAAATGAAAAAATTAAAGACTGGGAAGATAAATATAAAAGGTTGCTTGCAGAGTTCGACAACTTTAGAAAGCGTTCTGAAAAAGAATCGGCGATGATGATAGACATAGGTGCTTCAATGATACTAACTAAGATACTTCCAATAGTCGATAATTTTGAAAGAGCAATTAATTCTATACCTGATGACATAAAAGACAATTCATTTGTAGATGGTGTAGATAAGATTTACAAACAGATGCTAAAGATTTTTGAAGACTTGGGAGTAAAACCAATTGAAGCGGTCGGCAAGCCATTTGATGCAAATCTACACAATGCAGTAATGACAGATGAAAATGCAGAAGGTGAAGTTGATACGGTAGTAGAAGAATTACAAAAAGGTTATATGTATAAGGATCAAGTATTAAGACACTCAATGGTCAAAGTAAAAAAGTAATGTAGGGGCGAAAGAAGCCCATCGTAGGGGCGAGCACTGCGAGCCCGAAGGAGGATAAAATTATGAGCAAAATTATAGGAATTGATTTAGGAACAACCAACAGCTGTATGGCTGTTATGGAAGGTGGTAAAGCCACTGTTATAGCAAATGCAGAAGGCGTAAGAACAACACCATCTGTAGTTGGATTTGCAAAAAATGGAGAGAGACTTGTGGGTGAAGCTGCAAAAAGACAAGCAGTAACTAATCCAGAGAAAACTATTTCATCTATAAAGAGACATATGGGTTCAGACTACAAAGTAAATATTGATGGAAAAGATTATACACCACAAGAGATTTCTGCGATGATACTTCAAAAATTAAAAACTGATGCGGAAGCTTATCTTGGAGAGAAAGTTACTGAGGCAGTTATCACAGTGCCAGCATATTTTAACGACGCACAACGTCAAGCAACAAAGGATGCAGGTAAGATTGCAGGACTTGATGTAAAGAGAATTATCAACGAGCCTACTGCAGCCGCTCTTGCATACGGACTTGATGAAGGAAAAGAGCAAAAGATAATGGTTTACGATCTTGGTGGTGGTACATTTGATGTATCTATCATAGAGATTGGTGATGGAGTTATAGAGGTTAAATCAACTAATGGAGACACTCATCTTGGTGGTGATGACTATGACCAAAAGGTAATTGACTGGTTAGTTTCTGAATTTAAAGCAAAAGAAGGAATAGACCTTTCAGGCGATAAGATGGCTATGCAAAGACTTAAAGAAGCAGCTGAAAAGGCAAAGAAAGAATTGTCATCTACTTCAACTTCAAATATCAACCTTCCTTTCATCACAGCAACTGCTGATGGTGCAAAGCACTTAGATATGAATCTTACAAAAGCTAAGTTTGAAGAGTTGACAAATGATTTGACAGAGAGAACTGCAATTCCAGTTCAAAATGCCTTGAAGGACGCTGGACTTTCAGCATCAGACATAAATAAAGTATTACTTGTAGGTGGTTCTACTCGTATACCTGCAGTTCAAGAGAAGGTAAAACAATTAATGTGTCAAGAACCATCAAAGACTTTAAACCCTGATGAGTGTGTTGCTCTTGGTGCATCTATACAAGGTGGAAAACTTGCAGGCGATGCAGGTGCCGGAGATATCTTACTTCTTGATGTAACTCCACTTACACTTTCTATAGAGACCATGGGTGGTGTAGCTACTCACCTTATAGAGAGAAATACAACTATCCCAACTAAGAAGTCACAAGTATTCTCTACTGCAGCAGATAATCAAACTGCAGTTGATATAAATGTAGTTCAAGGTGAAAGAGAATTTGCAAGAGATAATAAATCACTTGGTACATTCAGACTTGATGGAATCATGCCAGCTCCAAGAGGAGTTCCACAAATAGAAGTTACATTTGATATTGATGCAAACGGTATAGTAAATGTATCTGCAAAAGATAAGGGAACTGGAAAAGAGAACCACATAACTATCACATCTGGTTCTAATATGAGTAAGGATGATATAGACAAGGCAGTAAAAGAAGCTAAGGAATACGAAGCAAAAGATAAAGAGAGAAAAGAAGCAGTAGAAGTAAGAAATAATGCCGACTCAATGGTATTCCAAACTAAGAAGACTTTGACTGAGCAAGGTGCAAATATCGACGCATCTGTTAAAGAAAAAGTTGAAGCAGCTATAAAAGAACTTGAAGACTTGCTTGCTAAAGCACCAGTTGAGACTATCACAAAAGAACAAGCTGAAGAAATAAAGAAGAAACAAGATGATCTTATGAAGGCTGCTGAAGAAGTATATAAGAAAGCTTATGAAGAGGAAATGAAGAAGCAACAAGCAGCAGGCGGTCAAGCTGGTGCAGGCCCTGACCCAAATGCAGGAGCAGCAGGTGATGCAGGAAATGCAGGTGGAGGAAACCCAGGCGACAATGTAGTTGATGGAGATTTTAAGGAAGTATAATAAATGAAAATTTGAAATAGGTCCAGTAAATTGGACCTATTTTATTTGAAATATCGATTCTATCAATATGAATTCAAATTCTTGAAAAAAATAGTGCATTTTTGTATAATATAGTAATTAGAAGATAGGTAGAAATAATTAAATTATATGAGTATTGTTAAACTTCAAAATTTCATGAAAAATACTGATATTTCTTTTTCGGAGAAATATAGTTTAGAGTTTCTACA
>JAFXWR010000152.1 GCA_017542725.1 Lachnospiraceae bacterium
AAATCTTAAATCTCTATACTCTGCACCATATGCTTTTGGATTGTCTACAATCTTATTGCTAATTGTTCCTGCAACATTGTTTCCTTTCTCAAATACTACATAGTAATGTATTGGCTCCCAAACACAATATAATCTTATAGTCTTTGTGCCATCCTCCTCATACAATGCTTTAACATTTCCTGTCTCGTTATTTATTCTATCTATGTCATATTTATACCTACGAACAATGTCTCCTTTATGATACTCAACTCCTCCAGTTGATGTCCTACTAAAGCCCGCTAATTTATATCCTTTAAGCTCTATACTTAAATCACTAAACAACTCTTGTCTATCGTCAAGATATATATTCATACTTGACATGTTCTTTATAACTTCATCACTATCTTCTGCACCTCTTGGCTTATTGTCATTAAGCTCTATAGTATATACATTGTTGTATATTGGATACTCATAATATGTAGCTCCACCTAAAAGATCTCCTCCAAGTACATCCCTTAGACTTTCACCTTCTTCTATATGAGCCATCAACTCTTTATCTGTTAACTCATCTTCATACCTTACACCTGTTGCATCACTAATAGATCCTATGATGTAATATACAAACTCATTTCCGTCTTCATCCTCATCATATGGACTATCAGGTTCCTTCGTCTCTTCATCTGGGTCTTTTGGCTCATCTGGATCATCTGGTGTTATTACCTTAGTTGTCTCCTCTCCCCATATACCATATAATACAACATCACTGTTTAAATTCCTTCCAAGACCATGTATCATATCTCTTCCTGCTACATATGTAGGAGTCGCTACACCTCTATTTATATCCCAGCCTCTGAACTCATAATCTTTTAATACTGTTGTTGTCCTTGGTGCCATGAAACTCTCATCATTTAATAATGTAACTTCATTTACTACATTTCCTTCACTATCTACTACATTACCATATGTCTCTATCTCTATCCCTGATGGTGTAGATACATCAAACTTAATAGTATATGATACACTATTCCATATCGCCTTTAATACTACTACACTGCCATCTATTGTACTTAAGTTCTTATATGTAGCTGTGTCATTTAATTGTAATCTATCATATCTATATCCATATATCTCTTCTCCGCCTGTTAATATGCCATCTGAAACTCTACCACCTTCTACTATTCTATCTACTTCCCAATACAAGAACTCGTGCCCTGAATAACGATAGTTAGACCTATTAAGAACTAAGTCATCATACTCTACTCCAAATGTTTTTGGATTATCTACTACTTTAAGTTGTGATACATTTACATAGTCATTACCTTTGTCAAATACTACATAGTAATGAATTGGCTCCCATACTGCATAAACTGTTATGGTCTTAGTCTCCTCATTAGCAAACAACTCTTTAACTTTCTCTACTGCCCTTACTTCTCCATCTTTATACTTACGAACTATGTCTCCCTTATTATAATGAACTGTATCACTACCATCCCTACTAAAGCCTTTAAGCTTATAGCCAGGTAATGTCATTTCAATATTCTTTAGAAGCTCATTTCTATCGTTCTCGTAAATCTCTTCTCTACTATTAGTCTTCTCTACTATACTTCCTTCATTCGCTCCAAGTGGTATGTTGTCATCTACTACTATAGTATACTTATTATCATATATAGGTATTACATAATAATTACTATTTCCTGATACATCTCCTTCTAAGACATCACTTAATGTCTTCCCTATCTTCTCTCCAAACTTAGCCATGAGCTCTCTCTTACTCATGTCATCTTCATACCTTACTAAACTTGTATCTATATCGCTTATTGAT
>JAFXWR010000153.1 GCA_017542725.1 Lachnospiraceae bacterium
ATGCAGTTTCACTTACGATAGTTGCATAATTTAAAAATAATCTTGTATTCCATCCTTTGTCAATATATTTTCATTGCACCATTTAGATATTGACAAATACGCATTGTAGATAATCCCATTTGCAACACTCGTTGGAAAATAGTTGTTGCCACCAAAAATTGGAATTCTAGTTGCCATTGGCTCTCCATTGCAATAATTCTGTGTTTCTCTGTCATAACCTGCTATATAATAATAACTATCAGATGGTATAGTCCTTACGCCATTATACCCATAATTATTGTAGTTTGGATAGTACTGGTAATTTGGATAATATTGATAATGGGGATTATAATAATTATTATAGCCTGTAGCATAATTTATTATGTTGCAAACAAAGATAAACACAACTGATACAATTATCATTTTCATGCGTTTAATTCTTTTCATAATACATCCCCCTTTTTTTAAAATAAATATCACTTTTGTTTAAATATTTTCTTAATAATCTCTCTACGTTTTGCAGCTTTCAATTTTTTGCTTCTCCTATTTACAACTTCTTTTGGTTTTTCTTTTATTTCGCCCGCTTCAGTCAGTGCCATCTTTGTAAGAGTTGGTCCAATCAATTCATATATAAGTACTCCAAAAAGAGTTATATTTCTTATAAGTGTGCCATTGTTGCCTAGAGATCTCGCAACAATTGCACTCATTCCTAATGCTACACCCGCTTGTGGCAAAAGAGTGATTCCAAGATATTTTTTTATGACATCTTTACTTCCTACCATATCAGCACTAATTCTTGCTCCGATATACTTTCCAAACGACCTTGCTAATATGTAGATTATACCTACCAGTATAACTATTGAATTATTAAAAACATGTAAATCAAGTTCAGCTCCGCTTAAAACAAAAAACAAAACAAGAATAGGCTGCGACCACTTATCAGATATATCCATAAGTTCATCAGACAATGGACAAATATTGCAAAATACTGTACCAAGCATCATACATACAAGTAATGGTGAAAATGAACCACCAAATCTTCCAAATTGAAAACTC
This sequence comes from Lachnospiraceae bacterium, assembly GCA_017542725.1. The sequence continues at coordinate 1,036 of JAFXWR010000153.1, forward strand.
GCTTTAGCAAAAGCAACAGTAAGTACTATAGCCCCTATGATTAAAATCAATCGATTTGTATTTGAATGGAATTTACTCTCTATATATGTAAGTATTATTGCAGCTACGCTACCTAACAATAATGACATTACTATTTCAATAATTGGTTCAACTATTAAGTTTAATAGATTAGCACTGCCACTTATCATTGCCGAAGCTGTACCAAATGATGCTGCAAATATAACAAGACCTACTGCATCATCAAGTGCAACAACTGGAAGCAATATATCAGTAACTGGACCCTTTGCTTTATATTGTTTTATAACCATAATGGTTGCTGCTGGTGCTGTGGCTGCAGCTATGGCGCCAAGAGTTATAGCCATTGGCACAGTAACTATATTTGGCATCAGAGTATGTACTATTAAAAGCGCTATATCCACGCACAAAGTTGCTACAACTGCTTGAAACACACCAATGACAAATGCCTGTTTACCAATGTGTTTTAATTCACTAAGTTTAAACTCATTTCCTATAGCAAATGCAATGAATCCAAGTGCTACATCAGAAATAATTGATAAACTTTCTACTTCTTCAAAACTTGTAAAACCTATTCCGTTTATACCAAGTTTCCCTAAAATAGATGGACCAATTATCACCCCCACTATCAAATATGCTGTAACATCTGGGAGTTTAAAGATGTTAGTAATTCTAGTCATAAGTAGGCCTGCGAATAGCGCCCACGAAATTAACAACAAATACAACATTATAAACCTTCTTTACCTATAAAAACTTTTTTTCTTATCTATAGTATAGACTGGATTGTCTTTAGTGACTTTGTTTATATTCCTTAAAAACTTAGAGCGAGATAGTTCTGATATTATGGCAAGCTTTGTCAGTTTTAAATAATTATATCTTGATGCTCCACTATGTCTCTCTCTATTTTTATAATTTACAAATTTTATGTTTTTTGATTCTTTTTGGACAAAACTTCTTATGAATCTCAAAGTCGTTTGATATTTTACCTTCACTTTTTTTGCCACCGACTTATCTATGGCAAAAAAATCAGATACATCTCTTACATTTTTATTTCTCAAAATATATTTTGAAAACCAGTAGTATGCTCTTGAAGTAAATTTCTTCATAAAACTAGCAGACTTATATTCAACTCTTCTAAGAAGCACACAGTCAGCGCCACTTTCAAATTTTCCCATAATCTCTGGAATTTTTGATGGCGGATTTTGTAAATCGACATCTATAAAAATCATATAATCTGCTTTCGAATTCTCCAGTCCTGCACACATCGCTGCTTCGTGACCAAAGTTATGGACGAAACTTAGGCAAGATACTTCAGCTATTTTATTCTTTGCTTTAGCAACTTTATTTTTAAGCGACAAAACTTTTTCGTAGGTTTTGTCAGTGCTACCATCATTTATATAATAAACATTGTAATCATAATTTTTGTCTTTCAAATATTTTTTTGACTCATCATAAAAAGCGAAGATATTATCTTCTTCATTGTAACATGATACAATTATGTCTACTTTCGTCTTCACTATGCGAGCCCTATTGTGACACAGATTCGATTATTGTTTTTGCCATATATTTTATGCGGTCTTCGTCAAGCCCCGGATACACACCTACTAAAAATGTGTCATTCATTATTCTATCTGTATTTTTTAAATCACCTATCACACGGTATTTACTGCCATCATTTCTTATGTCATCAAAACATGGTTGCTTAATTATATTTCCTGCAAATAGCATTCTTGTCTGCACATTTTTACTTTCCATGTAGCTGTTTCTTGCAATTGTTGCCTGTTTTTTAGCATTTTCAAATCCTGCCAAAATTGATTCAACATTTTTGTTTAGTTGAACAAGTTTTTTCTCGATTGTTGC
>JAFXWR010000154.1 GCA_017542725.1 Lachnospiraceae bacterium
ATTTGAAGCAACGCTCATTTCCTGAGAAAGAATTTTTGAAATCTGATACAAAAACGTATCAACATTATCTCTAGAATCAGAGTACATATAGAACTCATAAACACCATGATTATTGATGAAAACATCAGTTTCATTCAACGTTTCTCTATCATAGTAATCTAATTCTCCAATCTCAATGTCTTTATCACCAAAATTATAAGCATACTTATAATACTTCTTTTCAGCAGCCATAAATAAACCCTCTTTTTCTTTACTCATTAGTTCTGTGAAACTTCGCATACATAACAATTATTATTTATAAATATATTTACTTTTGTACCCGGAATATAAGGTCTATCGTTTATATCAAATATACGGCTATGTCCCAAATTATAGCTTTGTGTTAGAGAATATTGTTTTTCGTCTTTAAGATATACTATATAACACGTTTGCTCTCTTGTCTGATTATCACCTTCATAATCGTCATCCATATATCCATATACACGACCCTCATACTGTTTACCACCTTTTTTAGTAGATAGATAACGAACAAATATAAATATCAATGCCACAATAAGGATAATTGCAACAATCATAGTAGGAATACTAGAGACTATTTCTTCTAACTGCTTTTGTTTCAAAACAAATGCAACCAACTCTACAACAGAAAAACCTGTGCTTATTGCAGCAAAAAGAATCATTATAGCTACAACAAATACATTTGGTTTAGCATTTTTAGCTTTTAAAGATGGTATTGATTTAATAACCTCTTCATTGATAATGTGTCCACAATGCGGGCAAACATCTTCAGTGGTAACTGGTTTGTTACAATGTGGACAAGTGTTTGTTTTTTCTTGTTTCATAGATATTTTTCCTTTTTATTTTTTATGTTTTGCCCTCTGCTCTCTTACATAGGCTATATACATTTCATCAAATCTTAATCGCCATTCTTCAATGTCATGATTAAGTCCTTCAGCAGGTGACCCACAATAAGGACAATACTTGTAGTCGGTTATATACCCTACTCCTACTGCTGGTCTTTTACCACACTTAGGACAACACCATGCTTGGTCTTCACAAACAACTAACCAAGGCTCTATTACTTCAAGGTATTTTGCAGGTACCTCTTTTGTCAACCAAACACCGTTTTCTGATAAATAAAACTTATATCCATCATTTACCATCTGTCTAGCATCTACCATATAAATTACTGGCTCACCGTGTCTTTTGCCAACGTTTATTGCTGTTTCTCTATCCTTAGACAAATGCACATACAATCTACTCTTTGGTGTAAGACCATCTTTATTGATAGAATCAACAAATTTCTTACCCGTACCATGATATAATATCTTTGGTGGTTCACTCTCTTTCAGTTCGACATCTACATTGATAGAATGTCCTTGATTCGCTCTTATCTTGGTTTTATCTTCATTGAACGAATACCTCTGTTTATTGTCTGTTCTAACAATCTCTTCGAGAATTTCCATATTAAAACCCTTATGGTCTTTCTCTATTCCTTTTATTAACTCTGTTACATCAGCCCAACCATGTTCATCAAGAGTTATCCCTATGACCTCTGGCTTATGTCTGAGTATCAGACTTATATATTTACTTACTTCTGTTAAATTCATTTTCTTATCCCTATCTAATCTTTCTTTTCCTCTAAAATCACATCTACATATTCTGGATATGTTATATGGAAATTGATAGATTTCCTAACTACATTCTCCGCTACTTTTCGTGATTTATATAATTGCGCACCTAATAACGTCTGTGCAAGATTTTTATTGCATCCTGCATAATAATTACCGCTTACTTTATCTCTTATCGCTACTACTAGCATATTTTACCCTCTTTATTTACCACTTAAAGCCATGACTTTTCTTCTCATACTTAGAGTTTTCAAACTTTGGTTCCTCTTTTAAACTAAGTATATACAGAGTCTTTCCACTTTCAGTAGGCTCAATACCTATATAGCCATAATTCCATCCATGTGATATATACATATCTATTATCTTTCTACTTACTTCAATAGGTACTTCATCATCAATCAATACCTTATGATAACCATGATTCTTATAATCTTCCATTAACTTTGCATCGATTGTTTCCTCTAACAAATCCGTATCATATTCATTAACTATTTTATTCTCTAAATCTTTAGGTGTTACCATTTTCTTCTTTCCTTTCTCTTATGACGCAAATCCATTATCTACTTTTTCATAATCTGAATATGCTGGCTCTGCTTCCATGCTGAATATAAATACTGTGACTTTGTTTGCGCCCGGTACATCTTCATACCCAACATATACATATCTCCATCCATGCTCTACATAAGATTTAGCAAGTTTAACCGCTACCTCTTTTGGTACATCATCATTTACTACTACCTTATGCACTCCATGATTTTTATAATCTTCTAAGAGGGCTTTATCTATTACTTCCTCTAATACCTTTATATCATAATCATTTGCTCTTTTCTTCTCTAATACTGTTGGTGTTACCATCTTTTTATCCTCTTCTTTCTTTTGACTGTTTTAGTATATTTATTATCATTTACCTTCATAACGTGGAGCATCTGTTTCAGATTTATTTACAAAAGGAACACGCCTACTACAATACATACGAGGCTTTCTATAACGTGTATTATCCGCCTCATAATTATCTTTAATAGCAACTCGTCTACTACAATACATACAAGGACTACTAAAATCTGCACCATATAAACGGCTTTCTATATGTGTACAACCATAACATGCTTTTAACTCTGGTATATGATTAGCTATACATTTATTTACATCACGCACTTTAAGTCGATTCGCTCTAGCCCAATCATAAGTGCTATCATCTGAACGCAATAGCCCTGATTTATAAGCTTCTAATATTTTCTCAATAGTTTTATTCTGCATCTGAATCTCCCTCTATATACTTAACCTCTTATTACAATTCATTATAGCTTTTTAAAATATTAGTTACACTTGCAATATAAGTCTGTAAAAATGAGTCCGTAAAAGACTGATACCTTACATCTATATGCATTTTAAACCATCTTGAGTCTGTATTAAAATACTTAACTCCACAATCATCACCTACCCATATATCTATAGACTTATTATTTGTAACCATATATACATAATGGTCTGCAATACCATCAAGAGTTAATGCAACTGTAAAATGTTTCTTCCGAAATTCTAAATCATCAAAGTAATACTCACGTTTATTCATCTCATAGCTAACATAGCTGCTTGTTTTACCTAATAGCATACTTAGCACTTTATATTTTTCAAATCTATTACTAAGTAGCTTTACAAGACTATTTACAGTCACATCATTACTATTTAACGGTATCTGTATTTCTTCGCACAATTTTTCTCTTTCCCTAGTTAGTACATCTAAGTGTGACATAGTTGTTGCTACTTGCTCATTTCCATACACATACATATAAGTACCATGTACACATCTAGCATACAACTCTAAATCTTTCTCAAAAATATCGTACTTTTGTTGAATTTCCTCAAAAGTCAAAGCTGTCTCATAGTCCTTATGCTTATTAGGGTCGTAAGACTCTACTGTATCTTCAATAACCCTCGCTAATTCAACATACCAGACTATTTGCTCGTTTATAGCAGAAGATTCAAATACTGGTATTCCACATACAACTCCATTACACAATGCAGGGTTCTCCCTATTAAAGTTAAAAATCTTACGTGTATTTTCATTCAAGATACCCTTTATTTTTCCGTCTTTTGTTTTCAATAATACACCATAAACCCATTGATTATTTTCTGGTCTACGTCCACGCCATCTGCCCTCTTCTACAAACTCTCCTTTTAATAAATACGTTGGTCTACCAAAAGTATAAGTACCCATATTCTATATTCCTTCCTTTAACTCTATTAATGTATCGCTCTTTTCTGTGCTGCGTCCAATGTAGCTCTCATAAAATATTTTTAAGACGTGATTTCACATATACCCATAAATTAGGCTTTAGCTTCACATCATCAGGTTTCTCTATTACAACACAATTCATTAACCTTGTTTTACCACTATCCTCTGTATTCGGATAATTGATATTCATACCCAAACTATCTACTAGTGGATATTCAAAACGTCTACCTGTTGTGTTTCCATGACTTAACTGACTTACTTTCTCGTAATCAGAATCATTAAACTCTTTTTTGCCATACAGTTTAGCCATCAAACGAAGTTCTAAGAGTTCTAATTCTCTTTTAGTAGGATTGGTTGATACCACAACTTTATCATTACTATCTACTCTTCCTACCATCTGTAAAAACAAATTGATGTCTTGTTTCTCGCTCTGTGTAATCATCTGTTATCTCCTTTAATTAAAATGTATTGTATAACCTCTACTCATCCACAAATATAAATTCGATAACAAACAATCTACAGAGATTATACCCTTTGGCATATTTGGAAACTCTTTTCTGATTGTGAATGTTGTGGTATGTGCAGGCTCAAATCCATTGATACCTTTGAAATCTGGAAAATCTACTGTTATGGTCTTTCCACATTTTCCTAACAGTTCAAAATCCTCTTTTTCACCTTTTCTTTTAGGTATTATACCGCCACAATACTTTTCTGAATAATACTTCTGCCATTCATTCATTTCTGTACCTCATCCTTTTCTGTAAAAACTATTTAACTTGCATCTGACTTATCAAAAGAGATAAAATTTAGACCAAAGTGTTGTAATTGTTGCAACAGCTAACTTGCTGGTAACTTGCAGAGTACATTTACTCTCTAAACTGTTTTAACTCTTCCTCAGTCATTTCAGCCCATCCTGCTTGTAGTTTCTCCCCGCCCTGTGAAAAACAATTTAAATATTTTACCTCTCTTTTTGCTTCTTCAGGACTATCATATACTGCAAAAACTTCATTCCTTGATGGAAAATATGCTACTGCTACTCTCATTTTTACCCTCTTATCAACTCTGCTGTATTTGTAAAACAACTTAAATTACTCGGTATTGGCTTGCTTATATATTGTACCAATTTATCCGCTCTTATCACTCCTAAATCCTTTATGTTCTCTATGAACAGTTCTCGTTTCCTCTGTTCTCTTACAATATGCGCTCGTAGGAGGTCAGAGTCTAAGTCTAAAGTAAAGCCACCATATTGAAGTCCTATTAGACTTACTTTATCCCATGCTGATTCACCCTCTGTCAACCATAATTCATTCATCTTTTTATGAAACCTTCTCTTTCTTCTCTGCTTGTCTTTTCAACTAAAAATCTAAAACAACCCAAACAACAAAAAGAACTATTGTACATACCAACATAAATATTAACATCAAATCTAAAGCAAGTTCAGCATTTATATAACTAAGAAATATAAATGCACCTGCAAGAATAATAGAGATTAAAGAAACTACAACATCAATAGAAATTTTAAACCTCTTTGAAGAGGTGGAAGATTTAGCTTTTAGTTTCTTCGCTCTGGCTTTAAATTCTATTATCTCTCCCATTTTAAACCCCTTAATCTGTTATGCCATATGGACTATTTCTAAATAACCTTAACTTTGGCTGCGTCTCTAGGATTTTATTTAATCCCTCATTACCCTCTGCTGTCTTTGCATAAAACACTACACTCATATAATTTATATCAGAGGTAGGTAATACAAGAGCATTACAGCCTTTATGCTCAACAGACCATTGGCTTATCTCTACCCTCATAGGGTGCTTTAAATATACAATAGTGTCAAAAACATAATTCTCTGCCATAACAACCTCTTTCTCTTAAAGTATTTTCACATCTATTTTTATTATATACTTATATTTCGCAAAGTCAAGTAAAAAAATGGTTTGTTGAGCGTAAAGTTAAAAATTTTTTATTCTATTTATATAAAGAGAG
>JAFXWR010000155.1 GCA_017542725.1 Lachnospiraceae bacterium
ATCATGCAGTGCCATTTTTATATAATTTAATAAATGTAAATACTGCAAGAGTAATGCATTTAGCATTTTCATATTGGGTATTTATACTTATGGGCTTACACATAGGAATGCATGTCAATGTGATGACTGCTAAGATACCAAATAATGTAAAGAATGTGTTAGCAATAATATTTACTATAATTTCAGGGTATGGGTTTTACTTATTTTTAAAAAACGGAATAGTAAATTATATTACGTTTAAAACTCATTTTGCATTTCTTGATTATGAAAAAGCGGCAGCATTAGTATTTTTAGAAAATATTTTGATGATAATATTTTTCGCATTCGTAGGACATAATATATCAAATGCCATAAGAGATATAGGGGAAAAAAGATGGTGATATTTCAAAACTTGCACCAAATTCTAAAATTGGAAAAGGACTTTATGAGACAAAAGTAGAGTTGCCACAGGCTGAGTTTTCTGATAGAATACTTATAAAGAGTGCTGATAGAAAAGAGGCAATTATTAAACTTATAGAATTAGTATATTCGCAGTATCAACTTATGATACTGATTATATTCTTGTTAAAGCAGAAAAATTTAAATAGGATAGAAAAATAATTATGAAAGGTGTTAAGTGAAGGTGTAAAATGAAAAAAGAATTAATTAGCAAAAATGAAAAAAGTAGTACTAACAAATTTCAAAAGTATGCAAAAAGAATTTCAGTGAGTTTAGTTTCATTAGCAATGTGTATGACATTATTATCATGCGGTAATAGCACTGCGATAAATAGTGTAACTGAAACTACAATAACAGAGACTACAACTACAGCAGAAACAACTAATGCTTTGGCGTCTGAAGAGAAAAGGCTTGGTAATGGTGGACCACAAGGTCTAGGTGGTATGGGAGCTGGCGCTAGTTTTCTTGATGAGACTGCAAAGGCAAATTTAGAAAAAGTTTCAAATGAAGTGAAAGATAAGTATAAAGAATTTACTTATACTGATGATGAGACAGGACTGAGCATCAATTATGGGTTATTTATACCTGAGTCGTATGGTAGAAGTAACAAAGTTTATCCGCTTATAATGTTTGTAGGCGATGCGACTACAACTGGAAATACTATAACTCAAATTCTTGAAAATTGCATCGGCTCAGTTATTTGGGCGACTGCTGAAGAACAAAAAAAGCACGAATGCTTTGTGTTAGTACCTACTTTTAATGAAAAACTAATAGATGATTCAAATGGCAATTCAACTATATCAACATACATGGATGTCATTGTAAGGATGATCGAGAAAATTAAAAATGACTATGATATAAATAAAGATAAAATTTATTCTACTGGTCAATCAATGGGATGTATGACTTCATTATATTTAACTGCGAATAACCCTGATTTATTTGCAGCTACACTTCTTGTGGACGGTCAATGGGAAATTAGTCAGATACAAGGTATAAAAGATAGAAAGTTCATCTATTTTGCTGCAGAAGGTGATAAAAAAGCATTGGAAGGTCAAACTAATGTAAAAAACTATTTGAAAGAAAATAATGTAGAGTATGCAGAAGTTTATGATGTGGATGCAAAAGATAGTGCAGAAAATTTAAATAAAATTGCTGATGAATTATTTAGCAAAGGTCTTGATAAAAATTTCATAACTTGGAAGCTGAATTCAACCTATGTAAATGGTGAGTCAAACGGCAGTATGGCAGGAGAACATATGACTTCATTTTACTACGGGTATAATATAGAAAGAGTGAGGGATTGGTTGTTTGAGCAAAGTAAAACAAGTGAAAAAAGAAAGGAAGAAAAAACAGTTAATAGCACAAGTTACACAAATATCATAAATAATGCGAATGAGATGAATAATGTAAATGAGATAAATATAGTAAATGAAGTGAATAAAAATAATGATAACTTAAAATTGTTAATTGATGATGTCGAAGTCAATGTCGAATGGGAAGACAACGATTCAGTAAAAGCTATAAAAGAAATTGCTAAAAATGGTGGTCTCACAATTACTACACATCAATACGGTGGCTTTGAACAAGTTGGTGAAATAGGACAAAGCATAGTAAGTAACAATGTGCAAATGACAACCGAGCCTGGAGACATAGTTTTATATAATGACAACAATATTGTAATATTCTTTGGAAATAATAGCTGGTCATATACAAAACTTGGGAAAATTAAAAATAAGAATTTAAGCGAGTTAAAAGAATTACTTGATAAAAATAATGTAATTATAAAAATTAGTTAGTAGTTTCAAAAGAATTTTGCTTATTGTAGTATTTAGTCATGCCATATTTTTTTTAATTGAGGTGAAATATATTGTTTGGTAAAGCGCATATAATTTTTATAATAATTAGTTTTTTATTCATTTTTTTGGGTGTGAATATCTGCGAAAAGAAAAAAATACCCGTTGAAAAAGTGCTTTGGGTATGCTTTTTTATTTCTTTAGCTAGTGAACTATTAAAGATTTTAATGGTTATAGAATTAGTTCCATTAGTTACGCTTGTTGTTGAAAATGGAAATATAGTTTATAAGAGTGCAGGCAAGTTTTGCCCTTACATTGAGACTCATCATATACCATTTCAATTATGTTCGTTTCAAATAATATTTTTATTTTTGGCACGAGTAGTTAAAAATAAAGAATGGAAAAGAAGGGTTTATTCACTAATTTATAGCACAGCATTGATAGGCGGGATCTTAGCAATATTTTTATCAGACATAATACCATTTTATAAAAGCGCAAGTGAATTTTTGCTATCGGCAAGGGCATGGGAGTTCTATCTTTATCATTCAATGTTAGTAGTTATTGCCTTGGTTATAGCACGAGATAAAAAATGCGGCATAAAATTCACTGATGCAAAATGGACTTGCATAATAGTGTTTATATTAGATATATGTTCTTTCTATATGAATTCAATGCTTAGTGTTCCGGTATACGTTAATGAAGAATTGGTAGGAATAACACATTCAGTTAATTTTTTTAATTCATATGAAAATAATATTGGGCTAAATGTTACCACAAAGAATGAGTATTTTGTTTATCTTTTGATTAGATTTGTAGTAGTATTATTATTTATTATTATTACATATCTACCATTTTTAAAGCGAAAGAAAATTAATAATTTATGAGTATTGAGAATAAAACAAATGACAATTATTTAAATAATTTAAAAGAGCGTCATTATATAATTAATTTGCAAAAGAATAGGAGCTTGCTTGCACTTATAGCAAGTTTTGGTTCTTTGATTTTTGCTATCTATGCCATAATTTCAGGACTGATATTATATGCGAGGCTTGGAGAATCACCAATTGACTTATTTCAATATTTTACTACAAATGCAAATATAATTACAGCTTTTGGATCATCTTTGATTATACCATATGCCATAGACGGATTTAGAAAAAAAAGATTCTATTGTCCTAAGTGGGCGGTATTATTTTATTATAGTGGAACTGTATATACCACTTTAATAATGATATTTGCAGTTTGTGTAATTAGTATAGTAAATCCAGAGATGGCTTTTGGTGGAAATAATTTTTACTTGCACATTATATGTCCGATAATGATTCTTGTGTCATTTTTACTTATAGAATCATATTATAGTATAAGTGTAAAAGATGCTTTGAGGTGTATTATACCAGTATTTGTGTATGCACTAATATATATTTATAAAGTAATAATTGTAGGTGCAGAAAATGGCGGATGGGAAGATATATATTGTTTTACCATATATGCACCAGCAGCATTATCGTTTGCAATTATGATGGCCTTTACATTTTTGATTGCATTATTTGTAAGAGCTTTATACAATAAATTGTCAAAGTATCGTATAAATAAACTTAGTTGTAATCTTTGGAATGAAAATGTAAGTGAAGTTGAGATTAAGATTGAAATATTTGGACTTGGCAGATATATTGGCAAGAGAGAAAATAAATCTTATGCAACTTTGCCGCTTGACATAATATCAATTATCTCTGATAAGTACCATATAAAAAAAGAAGATTTAATTGCAGTCTATACTAAAGGGCTGGTTGATTCTGTTTTTTGATGTGGGAGATAACTAAGGCAGGTGGATTAGAAAAGCCGAATGATGCTAAAAAAGATAAAAATTTACTTAAGAAAGCAAATTAAAGATAAGTTTATAGAATATTTCATAAAATAATGTTATAATTAATTATTAATTTTTAGAAGGTGAATATATGGATTACAAAGAAAAAGCTAAGGAATTAAGACGAGATATAATTAAAATGTTATATCTTGCAAAATCTGGCCACCCAGGTGGTTCTCTTTCGGAACTAGAAATTTTGATTGCACTTTATTATGAAGTAATGAACATTGACCCAAAGAATCCAAATAAGGAAGATAGAGACTTATTTGTATTGAGTAAGGGTCATGCCTGCCCAGGACTTTATGCTGTCCTCGCTGACAAAGGATATTTCCCAAAAGATGACTTATGGACTTTAAGAAAAGCAGATTCAAAACTTCAAGGTCATCCAGACAGTCATAAGACAAAAGGAATTGATGTAAATGCGGGCTCTTTAGGTCAAGGTGCATCTGTATCAATTGGTCTTGCGCTTGCTGCAAAAAGAAAAAATCTTGGACAAAAAGTTTATTGTCTTCTTGGCGATGGCGAGTGTCAAGAAGGTTTAGTTTGGGAAGCTGCTATGAGTGCTTCTCACTACAAACTTGATAATCTTACTTTTATTTTGGATAACAATGGTCTTCAGATTGATGGAACAAATGATGAAGTAATGTCTCTTGGAAATATTAAATCAAAATTTGAAGCATTTGGATTTAAAACTTTTGAAGTTAATGGTCACAATGTAGAAGAAATAGTAAAAGCATTAAAAGAAAATGTATCAGGTCAACCAAAATTTATTTTAGCGCATACGATTAAAGGTAAAGGTATCAGCTTCATGGAAAATAATGTTGGTTGGCACGGCAAAGCACCAAATGAAGAAGAATACAATCTCGCCATAAAAGAGTTATCTTAAATTGTAGGGGCGAACGCTTGCGGAGCCCGAAAGGAAAATTATGGGAAAAGCAATACGAGTAGCTTACGGAGAAGCCGTAGCAAAACTAGGTCATATGAATGATAAAGTAGTAGTTCTTGATGCCGATCTTTCAGGAGCTACTCAATCAAAATATTTTAAAAAAGAATTTCCAGATAGATTTTATAATGTAGGAATTGCAGAAGAAAATCTTATGGGAGTTGCTGCAGGATTTGCATATCAAGGTTTCATACCTTTTGCATCTACATTTGCAGTATTTGGAACAGGCCGTGCATTTGAAATAGTAAGAAATCAAATTGCATATGTGAATCTAAATGTGAAACTCGCTTTAACTCACGCTGGTTTATCAGTTGGAGAAGATGGAGGAAGCCATCAGTCAGTTGAAGATATCGCACTTATGAGATCTCTACCAAATATGACTGTTATAGTTCCTTGTGATCCAATTGAAACTGAAAAAGCTGTAAATGCTGCAGCAAAATTTGTAGGACCAGTTTATTTACGACTTGCAAGACCTGTAGTAGAAGACATCACAAAAGCTGATGATAAGTTTGAAATTGGAAAAGCTTTAACTTTAGTTGATGGAAATGATGCTTGTATCATTGCTTGCGGACTTATGGTTAGTCGTGCACTTGAAGCTGCTAAAGAGTTAAAAGCAAGTGGTATTGATACTGCAGTTATTAATATGCACACTATTAAGCCAATTGATAAAGAAACTATTTTAAAATATAATTCAAAATGTAAAGTTATAGTTACAGCAGAAGAGCACTCAATAATCGGAGGCCTTGGATCAGCTGTGGCAGAAGTAATTGCAGGAACTAATGGTTCAAAATTTGCTATGGTGGGAATTGAAGATAAGTTTGGACATTCTGGAAACCCAGATAAACTTTTTGAAGAATACGGATTAACAAAAGAGAATATTATAAAGAAAGTAAAGGAAAATTTGTAATGAAAGTAAGAACAAGATTTGCACCATCACCAACAGGATATATGCATATTGGAAATTTGAGAACAGCTCTCTATGCATATCTTATTGCAAAACACGACAATGGAGATTTTTTGCTTCGTATAGAAGATACTGATAAAAATAGAGAAGTTGAAGGTGCTATAGATATCATTTATAATTCTCTAAAACTCGCTGGCCTTAAACATGATGAAGGTCCAGACATTGGTGGACCAGTCGGACCATATGTACAAAGCGAGAGAGTTAAATCTGGAATTTATATGGAGTATGCTAAAAAACTTGTTGAAAAAGGAGAGGCATATTATTGTTTTTGTGATGAAGATAGACTCTCAAAACTTAAAAAAACTGTAAATGGTGAAGAAATTTCTTTTTATGATAAACATTGTCTAAGTTTAAGTAAAGAAGAAGTAGAAGCAAATCTAAAAGCAGGAAAACCGTTTGTCATTCGCCAAAATAATCCAACTACTGGCACCACAACATTTAATGACGATTTGTATGGTGATATAACTGTAGATAATTCTGAGCTTGATGATATGGTTTTGATAAAATCTGATGGATATCCAACTTATAATTTTGCAAATGTCGTTGATGACCACCTTATGAATATAACTCATGTTGTTCGTGGAAATGAGTATTTGTCATCAGCTCCAAAATATAATCGTCTCTATGATGCATTTGGTTGGGAAATACCAAAGTATATTCACTGCCCACCTATAACAGATGAAACACATCATAAGTTGTCAAAGCGACACGGTGCTGCAAGTTTTGAAGATATGATAAATCTTGGACTATTACCAGAATGTATAGTAAATTTTGTTGCACTACTTGGTTGGAGTCCAGCTTCAAATGATGAGATATTTGACTTGCAAAAAATGACAGAACTTTTTGATTATAAAAGAATATCAAAAAGTCCAGCTGTTCTTGATATGACAAAACTTAGATGGATGAATGGCAAATATATAGAGGCAATGCCTGAAGATAAGTACCTTGAGATGGCAATGCCATATGTAGAAAAAACTATTACTAAAAGCATTGATAAAAAGAAAATCGCACTTTGCGTAAAGACTCGTATAGAAGTATTTCCTGATATTCCTGATAAAATTAAATTCTTCAATGAAGTTGACCCTAATTATAACAAAAACTTGTATGCAAATGAGAAGAATAAACTTACTAAAGAAGAGAGTTTAAGTATATTAAAAGAAGTTTTGCCAATATTAGAGGGGACTAATGATTTTTCAAATGATAACTTATTTGCTACATTAAAAGAATTTGGCAAGTCAAAAGAATTAAAAGTTGGAAAACTTATGTGGCCAATTCGTATAGCCCTATCAGGGCTTGAAAATACACCGGCAGGAGCTACTGAGATAGCAAGCATAATAGGAAAAGATGAAACAATAAAGAGGATTAAGGATGCAATAAATACATTTTAATTATATTGTAATACAGGATAATTTATGGCATAATTTAACTATGGACCTTGTAACAAATAAAAAAATAGTAGATTTATTAGAAAAAATTGAGAAAATTTGTAAGAACAATAATGTTTCTCACTTGTATTTATTTGGATCTTATGCAAAAAAAACCGAAAGACCTGGAAGTGATTTAGATATTGTAGTTAAAGGTGTAAAAGATATAAATAAATTGAAGGAGGAAATTGATGACATAAGAACTTTTACTATAATAAATCTTTTTGATTATGATAGAATTAAAAATAATTATTTAAAAGAGGATATTGACACATATGCAAAAATCATATACTAATAGATTTGAATTGATTAAGATGTAATTAATAGTTTTTTATAATAACTATTAATAACAGGTTTTGTATAAGAGAGACTTAGGTCTCTCTTTTTTTAGTATTATATAACCAATAATATTGTTGGGAGGTTCTTGTATGAATGACAAAATATTAATGTTTGAAAAGCATCTTAAAGAAGAAGAGAAATCATGGAATACTATAAACAAATACTTACACGATATTAAAGAATTTTATAATTGGTTAAAATTCGTAGGGGCGAAGCTTTGCGAGCCAGATTGTGCGAGCGAGTTTCAAGAGCCCCATTTTTACTATTTCGTTAAATTATAATTTCATTGGTAATACTTAATTGTTTATAATTTTGAAATAATGATTATACAAGTAATTTCAAACAAAATTCTTAATGATATTTATTGCTAAAAATGGTTGTTTTTTGTATAATATAATCATAATGAGTGAGAGGAAATTTAAAGTTTATTTAGATACTTCAGTAATAAGTTATCTTAAGCAAGATGACGCACCAGAAAAGACTGGCATTACATTAAATTTGTGGGAAAAGTTTAAGGCTGGGATATATGATGTTTGCATATCTCAAATCACTATTGATGAAATGAATGAATGTCCAGAGCCAAAACTAACTTTTCTAAAAAACAAATTAAGAGAGATTAAATATACTTGTTTTAAATTAGATGATGATTGTTTTGAACTTGCTAAAGAAATTATTACTAAAGGAATTTTAAAGCAAAAGCATTGATGACAGTTATCATATAGCAACTGCTGTTGTTAATAATTGTGATATTATCACATCTTGGAATTTTAAGCATATAGTGAATGTTCAAACAATAAATGGAATTAGAACAATCACACAATTAAAAGGATGTAAAAGTATCAATATTAATCTAAAGAAATGAAACAAGAAATGAAGATATTTATAATTGCTCAAATTAATCTGGTTAAAAATAAAAAAATGGCTTTAATAATATTATTAATGCTTAACATCTGATTAATGGAGAAATAAA
>JAFXWR010000156.1 GCA_017542725.1 Lachnospiraceae bacterium
TAAGAAAAACTAACATTTTTACCACGACAGTTTTATTTAGGAATATTGTAAATCATGATTAAAAATTACAGTATAGGAGTAGTCTTAAAACAAAGAGACAAAAAGTCAGTGTAGTGAGCAAAGTTAATGAGCCCCATGAAAGTAAAAAGTAGTGGTAAGTCCACATTAAGAGAGATAATGAAAACAGATAAATATAAAAATCCAAGATTTAAGATTAAGAGTTTACTAATTATATTCATATCATCATTTTTATTGCTCTTATTAAAAACACCCACCCTTGCAAAGACCTATGTAAATAACAGCATAGACATAGAGGTCAGTCCAAAGAGAAGGGGTTATGAGTATGGGGAGGAGGTAGAGGTAGTCGTAAAGGTAAGCAATAAGAATAGATATGGGAAACTATACTATAAGGTAGTAGATGTATATACAGGAGGAGGATTTTTAGCATCAAAGGTAGATGAATATAAAGAAGTAGATACATTTGGGACAAGTGAGATAGAGATAAATTTAAGAGATAAGTATTATACCCCCACTAGTGATAGAGTTAGAGGGCGGAATGCATATGGAATGACAGAGAAAGAGTATGAAGAGTTTATTAGATATAGGGTAGAGAAAGAAGCAGGAGAAAGGGCAAAGACTTCTTCTTTTGAAAGTGATAAAGAAGAGGTTATAGGTAAAGCAAATAGAGTAGCTAAAGGTATAGTATTACTATCAATAATCATAATAATTGTAGCAGTCATAATTATAATCTTCATATGGTTCATAATAAGAAGTAGGGGTAGTGGTTATAAAGTGATAGTGCTGTTTATAAGCCTTAGTCTAATAGGCACCATAATAAATAGTAAAAAAACATGTGCTAAAGACATCTATGAAGAGAAGGTTCATTATGAAAAGACCATACAAACGAAAGTTAATTATTCAAATTTCACATGCACAGTAGATGTCAAGGTAGAGTATTATTTTATAAACCAAATAGCTCCTATTACTGATTTAGAGTTAGACACAGACAATGACACACTTCCTGATTATCTTGAAGTCCTATATTTAACAGATATAAACAATGAAGATACAGATGGTGATGGTTTAAGTGATGGCATAGAAGTATTTAGGACAAATACAGACCCATTAAGGGCTGATACAGATAATGATGGAATAAGAGATAGTGATGAAGATTTTGATAATGATGGTCTTACAAATATAGATGAGAAAAACTACGGAACTGACTATGAAAATCCTGACACAGACTTTGATGGGTTAAGTGACTATGATGAGATAAGAGGAGTAAAAAGCAAAGACAATTTAAGTACTTATATTACAGACCCCCTAAGTGATGATACAGATGGAGACGGTTTAAGAGATGATATAGAATTAAAACTTAATCTAAATCCCTTATCTAAGAAGACAGATGGGATTATGAATGATAAAGAAAGAAAAATATATCAAGAGATAGGAAAGGATGAGTTATCAAATGAGATAAAAGAGATGTCAATACCTGTAAGTTTTTATGGAGAAGTAAAAGGGTTAATAAGTGAGAATGTTAGTGTCCATATTTCAAATAATAGTTATTTTAATCAAATAAGAAGTATAGTAGGGGAACCTATAGTTATAGATACCACATATGGGGCTAATGATGGATTAAAAATTAGATTTGATATAAGTAAGTATAAAAGTATAAGAGAGAGACTTCAAGTATGTAAGATAGAGGATGGGAAAATAGTATTCATAGAGAGGACATATGTAATGGATAAAGAGTTATATGCAGATTGTAGTAGTGGAGAATATTTTTTAATAGATTCAAATAAGTATATAGAGGATTTAAATTTATTTATAAAATAGGTATGTATAGTAATTTTGATTTTAAAAATTTAATGAAGAGAGCGGTTAAGGTTATAATACCTAAAGAGTTCGTATATTTTATAATAGGTGTAGTATTTATTATTTTAATAGTTCTTATAGCAATGAATATGTATCTACAAGAGATGTTATTATTTGAAGGGGTGGAGAAGTCAACACCGCTTTTTACGGAAGAAGAGATGAGAGAATATGGAGAGATATATAAGGAGCTTGAGATAGAGTTTCAAAATGAGATAGGATTATTAACACAAGGTTTTTCAAGGAAGGAAGAAGGGAGTAGTGTTATATACTATGTAAATAGGGCAGATGAGAAGATATATTATGGAGTTTATAACGAGGAGCACCATACAATAAATAACTCAAAAATTTATCCGCATAGTAATGGACAAAATGTAAATGCTGCTGATTATAATCATATATCAGATATAGATGATTCGTATAATGATTTTCCAGATTTAACATATGAAGAAGTAACATTCATAGAGAGTGAAGAGTTTAAGAATGGGGTAAAAATAAACTATATAAAGACATCTGGTAGAGGTGAAGGAGAGAGTAATTTTAAAGATATATTGACAGTA
>JAFXWR010000157.1 GCA_017542725.1 Lachnospiraceae bacterium
GAAGTTTATTGCTATACATTCGGTGCACCAAAGAACCATAAGGGAAATAAGAATACATATCAAAATAATATTAAGAATATAATCAACGAAGACGACTTTTTTATAAAACCTCTTATAGAAGAAAAAGAATATTATAGAAAAGGGGTAGAATATAATAAAAGTATAAAATATGACTTACTAAACGAATATAGGAAACTTGTAGGAGTTCCAAGTAGTAGTTATAAAGGCGATGTTACAAAAGCGAACACTGTAGCGAAGCAAATAAGGAGAGAAAAGGATGGCTTAGAATCAGTAAGAGATATTCTAATTAAATCTCTAACAGAGAACACAGGGGTAGGACAAAGCAGAATAAACATATCACCAACTACAACTAAGATAAATGAAACAACAGTAAAAATCAATGAAAATAATTATGCATTCAAAGATGCTAATTCAGTCAAAGCCTATTACACATTGTCTAAATGCCTTGATGGATACGACATTAAGAGAAAGGAAGAAGAAAAGTATAATAAGGTTGAAGAGAAAGTAAGTAGTGAAAGAAATAGAGTTGATACTAAAACTGGGTATTATTACAACAAGGTTGTAGAAAATGCACTTCAAAATATTGGGCGATGGTATGTAGAAAATGTATATACATATCAAGCTGGAAATGGAAAAAGTGGTGAAGCATGGAAGACAGAGTTTTATTCAAATATAGAAACAAAAAAGAAGCGAGGTGGAACAACAGCATTACAAAGGCGAATAGAGAATAGGGATAGATACAATGCTACGGTAACAGAAATAGAAAATTATTTTTTAGATGACAATGAAACAATACAAATGCGAAGTAATTATAATGATTATTATGTTAAGAATAATGCAGAAGTATATAAATGGATAGAAGGCTATTCTAGGCATGGACGATATACTACTGATGAATTGAATAAATCTATAGGCAGTGAGTTTAATGAGTTTGGGGATGATTGTTCAAGTTTTACAATGGCGGTGTTGGATTATGTAACTAAAGGTGCTTTATATGACAAGGTGAAAGCTGATAAAAAGATATCAATGTATAATGCTGGAAGTGGGAATATAATTGATGATAATAAAAATTATAAATCAATAATAAGAGATTTACATTTTGAATATATTCCAGTAACAACTGAAATGACAATGGATGATTTAGAAAATGGAGATTTGCTTATTGCCAATGGTGATCACTATGAATTTATTATAGTTGGTCAAGATAAATCTGGAACAATAGGTGATAGACAGAGAACATTTAAGCAATTTGGTTGGGGTAATGTTAAAGGAGTATATCCTGATAATAACTTTAATATAACAAAATCAGCAAATGAAACTTTTTATGATCAGAATATTGTAAATACTCCAAGACGAATGTATAGTTATATAATTAGATTAAACAATGAGGGAATAAGATTATATGAATAATGGTAAAAAAAAATGTATAGTAGTAGGTTTAATTATAATTTGTCTATTAGCAATAGTTGGAATACTTAAAATATCAAAGAGTATACATTTTGCAATAGAAAGAAATAAAAAAATTGAATTAGGGAAACAAAAATATAATTCAGATGAATTTTATATTGAAAAAGTTGTGGGAGAAGTGTTAAATAGAGATGCTGATTATAGCAAATTGCCTTTGTCAGAAAACTTTAAGAAGAAATTTATGGGTAAAGATATTATTGAATATGAAGAAGGGCAAAGAAGTCATTTTCAAAGTGATTTGTGTTATTATGACAAAGATAAAAATATTTGTTCAGTAAGAGTAAGTCATCAATTATTGTCTGGTACATATTTTAGCACAACTGAAGAAGTTAGAGTAAAATATAGCTTAAATGAGTTTTATGAATTAGATGATATTGATATATTAAAGCGAAGAGTAATACATGACGGAGGTGGGTCGTATATATATTATGATATGTATAATGATGCACATAATTTGCTGTTTTATATATTGTCCCCTTGGATGCTTAATGATACAAGTAACGATTTTTTAGATGTATCAGAAAATTTCAAAAAGAAATATCCCAACTATTTGTTAAGAAGTATATTGGATGTTAAGTATAAAGCAGTGGGGATAAAAGATGGCGATATAAAAAATGACTTCATAGTAGAATTATTAGATTTTGATAAAACACGATATTATAAAGCAACAATGGTACCTAACAAAGAATGTGAATGGCAATTAGATGATGTGCTATTTGAATTTATACGGGAAGAAGAACCGATGGATGCCA
>JAFXWR010000015.1 GCA_017542725.1 Lachnospiraceae bacterium
ACGATTACTTTAAAAAAGATGATTCGCTAGAAAAACTTAAAAAGATTACATCAATAGCAAAAAATAAGATAGCTGTAAATGAAATATTATTTAAAATTGCTATTTTTTTATGTAGAGAATACAGCGCTCCAATTCAAAACTGTATCAAAGCAGTTTTGCCAGTGAAGAGAGTCGTAAGAAAAAACAAAAAGCAGGTTGATGCTATTTCAAAGTACAATGTTGATGAAAATGATAAAAAGTCACGTGATGAAATAGTTTTAAATGATGAGCAAAAAAATATTATTGAAGATGTGATAGAGAACTATCGAAAAGGAACTTTTAATGAGCATTTAATCTATGGTGTCACTGGTTCAGGAAAGACAGAGGTTTATCTAAAGATTATTGAGGAAGTAATAAATGATGGAAAACAGGTAATAGTTCTAATTCCTGAAATAGCACTTACGCATCAGACAGTAATAAGGCTTAAAGAAAAATTCGCTGATAATATAGCCATAATTCATTCAAGAATGAGCGAAGGCGATAAGTATATACAGTATAAAAAATGCGAAGATGGTAAAACCAATATACTTGTAGGTCCAAGAAGCGCAATTTTTGCTCCATTTGAAAATCTCGGTTTAGTAGTGATGGATGAGGTAAACGACTCATCATACAAATCGGAAACCATACCAAGGTATAATACCATAGATGTAGCCAGATTTAGATGTAAAGAACAAAATGCTACACTTGTAACTTTGTCTGCGACTCCGAACATAGATTTATATTTTGAAGCAAATAAAAAAGATAGCAAAATAATTTTACACAAATTAAATAAGAGAGCAAGTTCTACATTGCCAGAAGTATTGATTGTCGATATGAAAAAAGAAATTAAGTCTGGCAACAAATCAGTTTTTTCAAAAGCGTTGATTGATAAGATAAGCGAAAGGCTTGAAAGAAAAGAGCAAGTGATGCTCTATATGAATAGAAGAGGATATAATACTATATTCACTTGTAAGAGCTGTGGCAATACTTATAAATGTCCTCACTGTGATGTCGCACTTGTGTCGCACTCAGATGGTATGCTCAAATGCCATTATTGCGGTTATGAGGTTAGAGAGCCAATGCTATGCCCTGTATGCAAGTCAAATGAGATAGAAAAATATGGATTGGGAACAGAAAAACTTGAAGAGTTGTGCATAGATTTGTTTCCAAGTGCAAAAGTTTTAAGAATGGATAGAGATACTACAAGTGTAAAAGACGGACACGATAAGATCATAGAAAAATTTAGAAGTGGTAAGGCAGATATATTGATAGGAACTCAAATGATAGTCAAGGGTCATGATTTCCCAAATGTAACCCTTGTCGCTATCATGAGGGCAGACTTAAGTCTTTATACTGAGTCATATAAAGCATCTGAAGATACATTTGCTCTACTTACGCAGTGTGTTGGAAGAAGTGGAAGGAAAGTGAGTGGAGAATCTATAATTCAGTGTTATGATACTGATAGCTTTGTATATGACTTGGTAAAAAAACAGGATTATGAAGAGTTTTATAGTGAAGAATTGAAAATGAGAAAGAAGTTGCTATATCCGCCATTTTCAAAGTTATTAAATATAAGAGTAGGGGCAAATAATGATGCATATTTAAACACTTTTATGGATAATTTGAAGGTAGTACTTGATAACAAAAATGACACGAATGCTAAAATCTTGGGTCCTACAAAGACAAATCCAGAAAAAGTTAAGGATATACATTTTAGAAAAATTATAGTAAAATGTAATACTGTTGATGAGGCAAAAAAGTATAGGACTATTAGTAAGAAGTTCAAAGAGTATTCAGATAAGAAAAACTTTTTAAAAATAGTATTCGATATAGAATAATGTTTAGCGTTTTTAAAAATAGCATATTGAAAGTTAAAAAGGAATCGCTACTATCAATTCTTTTTATACTTTGTGAAACTGCGTGCGAGATAGTAGTTCCTTTTATGATGGCTAAACTTATAGACTTAGGAATTGAGAGTAGTGATATGCAGAATGTCTATAAGTATGGGTTTATTATAATTGCACTTGTCATAGGTCAGGCACTTTCAGGAATCTTTTGTGCTATATTTGCAGTAAGAGCTGGCACAGGATTTGCATTTGATTTGAGAGAGAGACTTTTTAGAAAACTTCAAACATTTGCATTTGCAAATATTGATAAGTTCTCTACTGGTTCGCTTGTGACAAGAAGTACAACTGATATTGCAAATGTGCAGAGATCATTCCAAATGGTAATAAGAGGTGCGGTAAGGTCACTTTCTATGTGCTTTTTCTCATTGTATTTTGCTTTTGGTATAAATGCTGAAATTGCAAAATATTTTACTTATATGATACCTGCACTCTTAATTTCATTTATCCTTTTATCAAAACTTGCAATGCCGATTTTTGAAAAGATGTTCAATGCTTTTGACTCTTTAAACAATATTATGTCTGAGAATATACATGGCATAAGAGTTGTTAAGACTTTCAATAGAGAAGATTATGAGTATAATAAGATGAAAAAATCAGCTGATGATATTTATAATTATTCTGTAAAAGCTGAAACCTATGTAGCTCTTTGGGATCCATTTATGAATATATCTATCTATACGATACTTATAATCATATCGTGGATAGGAGCAAGGGCAATAATAGCATCAGGCAATAATCCAGAGCTTGGGCTAACTACCGGAAAACTTATGAGCTTGATAACTTATGGTTTGCAGATGCTCATGAGTCTTATGTTTATGAGTATGATCTATGTCATGCTTGTCATATCTTATGCGTCTATAAAAAGAGTACAAGAGGTTTTAATTGAGGATACAAGAATTAAAAATCCTGAGAATCCAATTTATGAAGTTAAAGATGGTTCGATTGAATTTAAAAATGTCAATTTCAAATATCATGATGATGCAAAATCAAGAGTTTTAAAAGATATAGACATAAAAATTAATAGTGGAGAAATGATAGGTATAATTGGCGGAACTGGATCAGGTAAATCAAGTTTTGTCAATTTAATTCCGCGATTATATGATGCTACAGAGGGGACTGTAACTGTAGGCGGACAAAATGTAAAAGATTATGATTTAAATACTTTAAGAAAGTCAATAGGAATTGTGCTTCAAAAGAATATATTGTTTTCTGGAACCATAGCAAGTAACCTAAGATTTGGCAATGAAAATGCAACACTTGAAGATATGAGAGAGGCTTGCGATATTGCATCGGCACTTGAATTCATAAATGAATTACCAGACGGCTTTGATTCTGTTGTAGAGCAGAGTGGAAATAATTTTTCTGGTGGACAGAAGCAAAGACTTTCTATAGCGAGAACTATACTGAAAAAGCCAAAGATACTTATTTTTGATGACTCTACTTCTGCTGTAGATACAAAGACTGACGCAAGAATCAGAAATGGTATAAAGAATAAACTTCCTGATACTACAAAGATTATAATTTCACAAAGAATTATCTCTATAAAAGAATGCGATAAAATTATTGTCATGGACAATGGCAGAGTTATAGCATATGATAATCATGAAGAACTACTTAAAAATTGTAGCCTATATAAAGAAATATATGATGTGCAAAATAGTTAAATAATATGGCAAGGAAAAGATACGCAGGTGAACCTGTAAAAAAAGTTAAGAAGGGTACATTTACCAGATTGATTGGACATATCTTAGAACATAAGATACGACTTGTTTTTATTGCCATAAGTATGATTGGAGCAACTTTTGTTAATGTTGGCTCAAGTTTATTTTTGAAAATCGCTATTGATAATTATATTACTCCTATGCTTTTGCAAGATAAAAATAATGTGGATTTTGGCCCATTTAAAACTGCAATTACATATTTTGGAATAATGCTTGCAATCGGTGTAGTGTGTACTTTGGTATATAGATTATTGATGGTTAAACTTTCAAATGGAATTTTAAGAGACATAAGAGAACAGATGTATGAAAAGATGCAGAAACTTCCTCTTAAGTTTTTTGATACTAATAAAGCCGGAGACATAATGTCAAGATACACAAATGATCTTGATACTTTAAGACAGGTTGTATCAGAATCTTTGCCACAGACTATAAGAGGCTCTCTCACTTTTATAACTATATTTGCAAGTATGTTGATGCTTAGCATTAACTTATTTATTGTAGTTATAATTATGATTTTGCTTATGATTGCATTTACAAAGTGGTCTGGCAGTAGGTCGCTAAAGCTATATAGAAAAACTCAGGCGGCAATTGGTGGGTTGAATGGATATGTAGAAGAAATGGTTCTTGGAGCTAAAGAAGTAAAAGTATATTGTTATGAGCAAAGAAATATAGATGCATTTGGTGTTAAAAATACTGAGTGGGCAAATGCAGTAGTTAAGGCTGATGTGTTAAGTAATATTTTATTCCCATTTATGAATAGCTTAGGAAACATATTGTATGTATTTATTGCTTTCGCCGGTGGCGCAATGGCACTTAGTGGTGTAACTAATTATACTTTAGTTGGACCTACAGTGCTTACTATTGGAACTATTACTTCATTTATGACATTTACTAAAACTTTCTCATCACTCATTGGAGAGTTAAGTTCGCAGCTTCCATATCTTATGCAGTCACTTTCTGGCGCTGAGAGAATATTTGATTTAATTGACACAAGCCCTGAGATTGATGAAGGACATTATAAGTTGGAAAGGGTTGGTAAAAATTCTTGGCAATGGAACAATGGAGAAAAGACTGTACCACTTGTAGGAAATATAGTATTAAATGATGTAAATTTCTCTTATGTTGAAAATAAACCAGTGTTAAAACATATAAATGTATATGCTGATAAGGGACAAAAAGTAGCACTTGTCGGTGCAACTGGCGCTGGTAAAACAACTATCACTAATCTGATTAATAGGTTTTATGAGATAGATGATGGAATCATAACTTATGATGGTATAAATGTTACAGATATAAAGAAGAAGGATTTGAGAGAATCGCTTGCTATAGTGCTACAAGATGTGAATCTTTTTACTGGAACTATTATGGAAAATATTCGCTATGGAAAGCTTGATGCTACTGATGAAGAGTGTATCGCAGCAGCAAAACTTGTATACGCTGATTCATTTATAGAGATGCTGCCAGATGGCTACAACACGATTATAAAAGGTGATAGTGGTGGTTTATCTCAAGGACAAAAGCAACTTATATCAATAGCGAGAGCTGCAGTTGCTGACCCACCATGTCTTATACTTGATGAGGCTACTTCAAGTATAGATACAAGAACAGAAAAACTTGTTCAAAAAGGTATGGATTCAATTATGAAAGGCAGAACTGTCTTCATTATAGCTCATAGACTTTCAACTATTAGAGATGCAGATGTGATAATGGTTATGAGAAATGGTGAGATAATAGAAAGAGGAACTCATGAATCATTACTTGAGAAAAAAGGACATTATTATGAACTTTATACTGGTATAGTGGAAATAGATTAAAAAGCGGGTCATATGACCCGCTTTAATTTTCTTCAAATATTGGAAGAGTGTCTACATATAACAAATCTTGGTGAACATCATCACTTTCTTTAAATACACAGCAGTACTTAAGTACATTGATGTCATATTTCTCAAGAACTTCTTTTATAGCAAGTATAGTTGAACCCGTAGAAATGACATCATCGACAAAGAGTGCATTTTTGCCTTTATATTTATCTAAATTCTTTTTGTCAATGAATAGTTGGCTAGTTCCTGATGTAAATGTTTTTACATGTGCGATTACTGGTTCTTCAAAATTAATTTTAACTTTTTTTCTAAAAACCAATAAGTCTGTATTGCATAAATCGGCAACTCTTTGTGCAAGCGCAGCGCCTTTTGCCTCTGCTGATATTATGACATCTACATTTTGCAAATTGTTTTCAACAATTTTTTTGTATAAATCTTTTGCAGCTGCTCTATTCATATTTACATCTGAATATGGGTCAAAAACTGCGACATATTTATTTCCGCCGATTCCGGCCTTTGGAAGAGCGAACTCTTTGCCATCTAATTTAATCTTATAATACTTGTCCATAATTCCCTCCTTATAGCATAGTAATTATAGCACATTTTTTTATTGTATAGTAGACTTAATTTTGTATAAAATTTTGTTGAATATATGAAGAAAATATTAAGGTTCTTTGACATAAGTAGGGTAATTTTATATAATATAGTATAAGGGCATGCGGATAGACTTCATTAAGAAGTCAATTTTTTTAGCATGGAGGGCAATATGAATGAATTAAAAAAGAAAATAGCAGTGATACTAATCTTAGCACTTACGTTTAACACAAATGCTATGTGGACATTTGCTGAGTCAAGTGAGACATTTAGCAATTTGGAGGAGACAAGTAAGGAGGAGAAGTCAACTCAATATGTTGAAGAGTCTTTGACTATCGAAACTAGTGAGACTAGTGTTACAGTTGCTTTAGATAATAAAGATAGTGGAGATAGTAATATAGAAGAAAATGACGAGCCTTTTGAAGATGAATCAATCGTAGAAGAAGAACCGGAGGAAGATGAAACTGAATCAAGCGAAGTTCCAACTGAGCCTGAAGAAGATGAGAGTGGGGCTCGTGAAACTCGCCCATACGAAGGTGAGAGCGAGTCGGTAGAGGAAAGTGAGTCTGTAGGCGCAAGCGAACCCGTAGGCGCGAGCTCCGCGAGCGCTGAAGATGAGATTGCTGAAGAAAATATCGCAAGTCCATCTGACGTGGAAGACGATGATGGGGCTCGTGAAACTCGCCCATACGATGTAATTGCTACAACTTCTGAAACAGAATTTTTAGAAGAAGTTCCATTGGCGTCTTTGTCAGAGGTGGTTGAATTTGATGATAAATTACTTGGCGATGGTTCAAGTGCATCTATCTTCAGAAATCTGTTAAATGATGATGGAAAGACGTCTTCGGAAAGGCCTTCAGAAAATATTAGAAAAATTACATTTCAATTAGGTGGTGCCATACCTGAAGGTTTTGTTGAGGGTAAATGGACTTCAGGTGGTGTACGATATTTTGATATGGGGACAGATGAGGATTTTGAGGTATTGCTTTATGCTAATGATACTTATACTTCTATCAATATTGGTCAAGCTAGAGTATTTAAAGATCTTGTAAATCTTGAGGAAATAGTAGGATTTGAAATTGTAGGAACGGGAACCACTGATTTAGATGGATTATTTGAAAACTGCACGAATCTTAGAAGTGTAAAATTTGATAATTTTATAGCATCAAATGTACTTCTCATGAGCAAGATGTTTAAAGGTTGTGCATCTCTTACTTCCGTTGACTTAAGTAATTCAAACACAATTAATGTAACTACTATGAATAATATGTTCGATGGTTGTACAAGCTTGGAATCAGTAAATTTAACTGGTGCTTTTGATACATCAAGTGTGACTACTATGGAAGATATGTTTAGAAATTGCACCTCTCTTAAAGGTCTTGATTTAAGCAATTTTAAAACTGCAAGTGTCACAAACTTTAAAGGGATGTTTTATGGTGATAGTAAGTTAAGAATAATAGAGGTATCTGCGACTGATTTTGTTCCATCAGGTATTTATGGCGATCATTCAGGATCCAGTAATATGTTTTACGATTGCACAAAGCTTGTAGGTGGTACTGGAGGAAATCAAAGTAATGTGGGCAGCGATGATTATTATTACAAAATAAGTACTCAAGATGAAGGTTATGCAAGAGGTTTGTTAACTGACAAAAATGATACTTCTAATCATATCCTTCCTTGGAGCTGGTTTGATGAAGATTTAGCCACTAAAAATGATTATATTCAAATAAATATAGAAAGAGGTACAGATACATCATCATATACAAAACTATATGATTTAGATACGAAAGGTTTAAGTGTTTATAAAAAAGGAAATATTCTTATAATTCATACTTTGGGGGCAAGTGATACAATTTATCTTGGCGATTGCAATCCAAGTATATATCATAGTGGTGGTGGTACTTTTGCTTATTTTAATAATTTAAAATTTATAAAAAATCTCAATATACTCAATACTTCAAAAACACAGAACATGTATTCATTGTTTTATGCAGATTCTGAAATTAAAGATTTGGATTTGACTAACTTTAATACTTCGCGTGTTACTAATATGGAATATATGTTTTGTAAAGATACATGGGGTTCTTCTGCACCATCAATGGCACTTAAAACTATCTATGCATCAAATACTTTTGTAACTTCTGCAGAGACATATGGGGCTGATTATATGTTCTTAGGATGTGACAATCTTGTAGGAGGATCAGGTACTGCTTATTCAAGTTCTCATAAAGATAAAAGCTATGCTCGTATAGATAGAGGCACTTCTCAGCCAGGATATTTTACAAGTGCTGATAATGTGAAGCATACACTTGAGACTGGTTGGATTGATTCTTCATTAAGGTCAAGTGTGACAAGTATCACAATACAAAAAGGTGGAACTAAGCCTAGTGGAAACGAATTTTTAATAAATAGTATGGGCTTTAGTTATTTTGTAGATAGTTCAGATTTAGTAATCTATCTTGCTGACCCTAATCAGTATATTTATATTGGAGGGCACAAGCTTAGCGATGGAGTATTTAGTGACCTTACTAATGTGACAACGATAAATGGATTAAAAAATATAACAACTACAGGACTCACTGATATGTCTCATTTATTTGATGGATGTAGAAATGTTCAAGTTCTTGATTTGACATCATTTGATACAAGCAGTGTCACTGACATGAGCAGTATGTTTTATAATTGCTCAAGTTTAAGAATTATATATGTGTCAGCAACTTTTTCGACAGATAATGTCACATCAAGTAATTATATGTTCTATAATAACTTGGCATTAAAAGGAGGAATGAATACAGCATATGCCCATACTAATCCATATGATAAAACATATGCTCATATAGATGAAGGTCCTTCTAACCCGGGATACTTTACTGATGGTGGGAATATAGTACATATTTTACCTAGAAATTGGGTTGACAACAGAAGCACATATACAAAGATTAAAATTGTTAAAGATGTAACAGAACCAACAAGTGGAACAAAACATGATATAGATGGCAATGGTTTATCTTATTTTGAAGATGGCACCGAATTAACTATTTACTTGAATGACCCAGCCCATACTTTAAAGATGGAAGATATTTATATGGGTGTTACTCCATTTAATGGCTTCGAAAATGTTACAAGTATAGAGGGGCTTACTAATATTGATACAACAGGTCAGACAACTTTCCAGCAATTATTTTCATATTGTAAAAAAGTTAAGTTTTTAGATTTAAGTAGTTTTGATACAAGTGAAGTGACAAATATGTACCGAATGTTTGATTCTTGTTATGCTCTGACTGAGATAAGTGTCTCTGGTGCATTATATGATACTTCAAAGGTTACAAATGGTGAAGCAATTTTTAGTGGATGTGGTAGTTTAGTTGGTGGTAGAGGAACAACATTCTCTGACAGTGATTTTTCTTATGCTCGTATAGATGGTGGACCAGATAGTGCTAGTCCAGGTTATCTTACGGATGCAGATTTAAAAGAGCATATATTGAGAGAGGGATGGTTTGGTGGCACAAAAGCAGACTTCACAAGAATTGTCATAAGAAAAGGCGGAGAAGAACCAAGTGGAAGCAAAACTCAAATGGATGGTCGTGGCTTTGCATATTATAAAGACAATGATGTGATAACTATATTTGTAAAAGATAATTTAGACACTATATATCTTGGCGAAAATAAAACAATGGGGTCATTCGGTGGTGTGCTTCGCGATTTTGAGAATGTTACTGAGATAGAAGGATTAAATTATTTAGATACAAGTCGGACAAAAAATTTAGGATACTTATTTGCTAACTGTAAGAAAATTGAAAGTATAGACTTAAGTGCTTCAGGTTTTGATAGTGCAACTAGTGTAGCGGGTATGTTTTCAAGTTGTAATGCACTTACTAGCGTTAAATTACCTACAGTAGTTAATAGTGGAATTACTGCTACCAATCATATGTTTTCATCTTGTTCATCATTATCCTTTATTGACTTAACAGGTTTTGACACATCAAATGTAACTAATATGGAATATATGTTTGCCTACTGTGGTGCTCTTAGAGTAATTTATGTATCAGATACTTTTAGCACTGCAAAGGTAACAAGTGATAGTAGTATGTTTTGGAATAATAGAAGTTTATATGGTGGCATAGGAACACTTTTTGATAGTTCTAAAACTGGTAAAGAGTATGCAAGAATAGATAGTTTGACAAGCAAAGGATATTTTACTAATACTAACACTACAGGCCATGTCTTACCAAACTTTTGGATTACTGGTTCAAGTGAAAATGCTAGAAGTTACTATAAAAAGGTAATGATAAAAAAAGGCGGAGCAGAACCAAGTGGTACAAAGTATACTATAGATGATAGAGGGTTTAATTATTATGTTACTGGAGAAGGGGACGCACAAGAGATAACCATTCATCTTGCAAATGCTAATCATGAAATATTGCTTGGTAATAGTGGTGGAGGTGGATTTTTTACTTCAGTCTTTAGAGGGTTTTTTAATGGCACAGAAATCAGTGGTCTAAATCTACTTAACACCACATATACAACAAATATGAATGGATTATTTTATTCGTTTGGTCTTTATCCAGGTAATTGGTTAACATTAGATTTGAGTAGCTTTAATACTGCAAATGTAACCGATATGGCAGACATGTTTAATGGCGTGAGAAAACCACAAACTATCTATGTTTCAAGTAATTTTATTGTAGATCAAGTAACAAGCAGCGATAATATGTTTTATAATAATTATGGGCTAGTAGGTGGGGAAGGAACAGCTTTTGCAGATCATGGTGCAAGAGATAAAAGTTATGCTCACATAGATGGTGGTACATCTAACCCTGGATATTTTACAAGAAAAATTGAGAATATAGTTACATTTAACTATGAAGATGGAGTTACAGATAGTCTTGAAGTAGAAGTTGGAGAGAGTGGAACTGTTACTCCACCAGATGACCCTACTAGAGTTGGATATGATTTTGCTTTTTGGCATGAAGCTGGAGTAGATGCTGCATTTGATTTTACTACAATTATCACTGAATCAAAGGATCTTTATGCAAAATGGATTCCTTGGAATTATACATTACACTTTAATCCAGATGCGCAAGGTCATCATACTGGTTCTATGGCTGATATGATAAACTTGCAGTCAGGAGTAACTTACACTTTAAATACAAATGGATTCGCATGGGCAGGACATAAGTTCTTGGGCTGGGCAACAATGTCAGATGTGATACCTCCGGTTTGGACAGATGGCGATACTTCATTCTCACATGTAGCACAGGCTAAAAATGAAGCATATAATGTTTATGCTTTATGGCATGAGATGAAATATACACTTCGCTATGATTTGCAAGGTGGAAATCCAGATTCTACTTTTGATGATGTGACTTTATCAGCAAGTGTTCCATATGAGTTGCCAGCAGTCGCACCAACAAAGGCACACCATAAGTTCTTAGGTTGGGCTTTAGATCCAAGCTTAGACCCAACTTATCAGCCAGATAGTGATTTTGTAAAAGATTATGACCCAACGACTTATGAAGAGACTTCGCCACTGCCAGTAGCAACTTTATATGCTAAGTGGCAAAAAATAAGTTATACTGTAGTTTATGATGGAAATGGTAGCACAGGTGGTACTGCTCCAACAGAGCAGACAGGTTATGCGGGAGAAGCATTACCACTTAGAAGTAATAGTTGGACAAGAGATGGGTATAAATTTTTAGGATGGGATGAAGACTCAAGTGCAACCGTCGCAAGTTATAGCAGTGCGACTTCAATTTATATGAATAAAGGTGATGCAGATTTAAGTGATGATAGCACTACAGTAATCACACTCTATGCTATATGGAGTCAAATAAAATATACAGTGACTTATCATGGTAATGGCAACACAGGAGGTGCAGTGCCAGATGTACAGACTGGATATACTGGTATAGAACTTACACTTAGCACTAACACAGGGAATCTCGTTAGGACAGATTATCGTTTACTCGGTTGGGATGAAAGTGCTTCAGCGACAACTCCTACATATAACCTTGGTGGTTCTATGACAAAAGACATTGCAGAAATTGACGATGGAAAAAATTATAATTTGTATGCAATCTGGAGTAGAATTGACTACACTATAAAGCTTAATCCAAATAATGGAGTAGGTACAGCAGTTGATGTGCCAGCTCAGTCAGGGGTAGGTAAGGCACTCCCTGCGAATTCATTTACAAGAGCCAACTATAAGTTCTTAGGATGGAATACAGATCCAGCTGCAACTAAGGATAACTGGGAAACTGTAGGAGAACACTATACTGACCTTGGAACAGTAAATAGAACTTTACCAGAGAGTGAGCATGGAAGTACATATAATTTATATGCTGTATGGCAAAAAATGACTTACACTCTTAGTTATAACTTGCAGGGTGGTACTGATAGCACAGGTGCATTAGTAGATGTTACTGGCATTGGTTCAGGTGAAAACTATACACTTTCATCTACAAAGCCAACAAAAGAAAATTATAAATTTATTGGTTGGGCTACATCTTCTACATCGGATCCAGTTTATCAAGCTGGTGGCATTTATAGAGTAGACTTTAATCCAAGCGAATATAACCCTACACAGCCAGAACCAGTTAAAACTTTGTATGCAAAGTGGGAACAATTAATTTACACTGTCACATATAATAAAAATGGTTGTGAAGGTGCAGATATGCCAAAGAGTAATGGTGTATCAGGAGAAAACTTAACACTTAGTGCAAATGGATATACAAGGACAGGTTATAGATTTAGAGGATGGGATGAAAGACCTGATCCAACAGATCCTTCAAATCCTAAGTATCCTGTGACAGGAACTATGACAATGAATATAACTTTGACTGAAGAAGAGCAAAGAACTAATATAATTGTCTATGCCATATGGACACAAATATCATATATAGTAACTTATAATGGAAATGGAAAAACAGGTGGTGATGTACCGGATGGACAAATAGGATATTCTGATGTACCACTTACGCTTCAGACTAATACTAGAAATCTAGTTAAGACAAATAAATATTTACTTGGCTGGGATGAAGATGCAGGAGCAACAACACCTACATATACTCTTGGTGGTTCAATGACAAAAACTATTGCAGAAGATGATGATGGAAGATATATAGATCTATATGCAATCTGGGGGAATGTCCCATATACTATAAAACTTAATTCAAATGGTGGAGTAGGTACAGCAGTTGATTTACCAGCTCAGTCAGGTGTAGATAAGTCACTCCCTGCAAATTCATTTACAAGAACTAACTATAAGTTCTTAGGCTGGAACACAAATCCAAATGCGACACCAGCAAACTGGCAAACTATCGGCGAACACTATAATAATCTGGGAACAGTAAA
>JAFXWR010000158.1 GCA_017542725.1 Lachnospiraceae bacterium
ATAGGCGGAGCGATAGTTGATTTAGGTTATAAGCTACAGGACACACCAAAGATAGCTGGAGAGTGTTTGTTAGGTCATGGCAACTGCCATATCATAATCGAAACGAGTGTAGATTATAAAAGGCAGGACATTGAGGATATAGTTCACAGGATTGCAGGCTACAATGTAAAAGTTGATTTGCAAATAGTTCCGCAGGATGTGCATTTAGCAACTAATCAAAGCAAACAAATAAAGTGTGGCGACAATGGAATCTTCAAAGGTTGTAAGCCTAACGATGAAGAGGTAAGGCTATCAAGAATAGTAAGAGCACTTTATAAAAAATATGGATACGATGGTAAGTACATTTATGACAGTGAGCAGGACTTACTGGTCGCTTGTCAAAGTAATGTTGACACAGATAAGTTCAGAGAAGAGTTGGAATTAACTGGTATCAAAAACATCGTAGTTAATCCACTTGGAAATTGGACTGGAGGCAGTGATGTTGATACAGGTGCTTGTAACAGAAAACTTGGTAGTGATATGGGACGAGCTGTTACTGGCGGAGGTTTACATTTTAAGGACATCAGCAAAGCGGATGTAAGTGTGAATGTGTATTTGCATAAACTTGCAAAAGAAAGTGGAAAAGATGAACTGCCTGTAAAATTTGCAATGTGCTCTATAGGAGACAAAGAAGTGTATGTGGACGGCAAGTATATATCTTATCGAGAGATATCAAAGGTCGCACTTGATTACATTAGAGAGTTAGGTGGTTTTGAAAAATTAGCAGAATGGGGACTTGTATAAAGTCCCTTTTTTAATGGAGTTGATTATGGAAAATGAGAAAATAAAAGAATACATGAGAGCGGAGCGAGTGTTTAAAAAGGTTGATGAACTGATACCATATGCAAGAAACAGTAGAACACACAGCGACCAGCAAATAGACCAGCTCGCAGCAAACATAAAAGAGTTCGGATTCACTGATGATGTTTTAATCACAAAGGACAATGTGATAATGTGCGGTCACGGAAGAATTCTTGCTGCTAAGAAAGCAGGACTTGATGAAGTGCCATGTAAAATAATGGGGTACATGACACCAACACAGGTTAAGGCATTTATAATTGCTCATAACAAAATCTCTGACAATGCAGGATGGGACACTGACATGTTAGAGCTTGAGATTGCTGATTTGGAAGCAGAGGACTTTAATGTTGAGCTCTTAAATTTTGATGATAAAGAACTATCAAAAATTAAAGAT
The DNA here is from genome assembly GCA_017542725.1 of Lachnospiraceae bacterium. The sequence goes on from JAFXWR010000158.1 coordinate 1,235, forward strand.
AAAGGAAAGCAAGTTGAAGAGGATGAAAAGTTTGATTTAAATAAAGCACTTGATGAAAAAGCATTCGTGCAGCTTGGCGATGTTTGGATTTTAGGAAAACATCGTTTAATGTGTGGCGATTCAACAAAGCCTGATGATGTTAAGGTTTTGATGGACGGAAACAAAGCAAACATCTGTATTACAGACCCACCCTATAACTGCAACATACAAGGCGGTGCTCATGAGGGCGGAAAAGGAAAAGAAGGTGGTCTTAAAATTATGAATGATAGTTTTAAGAGTAGTGAAGACTTTTTCAATTTCTTACTTCAGGCATTTCAAAATGTGTATGAGAATTTAGTAGATGGCGGAGCCTTTTACTGTTTTCATTCAGATGCTGAAAAGGTCAATTTTTATAATGCAACGATAGGTGCTAAGTTCCATTATTCAACTACATGTATATGGGTCAAAGATACTCTTGTAGTTGGCAGAATGGACTATCAGATGAGGCACGAGCCAGTGCTTTATGCTTTTAAAGACACAGGAAAGCATCAGTGGTATAGCGATAGAAAACAAACAACTGTGTGGAGTTTTGATAGACCTAAGAAGTCAGAACTACATCCTACGATGAAACCGCTACCACTTATTGCTTACCCAATGAAAAATTCTTCGCAAGAGAATGGTTTAGTAATTGATTTGTTTGGTGGCAGTGGGTCAACACTCATGGTTGCGGAGCAATTAAACAGAAAATCATTCCTTATGGAACTTGACCCAAAGTATGCA
>JAFXWR010000159.1 GCA_017542725.1 Lachnospiraceae bacterium
CATCAATTAAATCAGTTGCCTTAATTAATCCTTCTTCTATCTCTTTTCTTTCATTTTCTTTATCCAGTAAATTTTTATACTTTCTTGCAATTAACTCTCTTTGGAACTTTACAAAGTTTTCCATTATAGATTTGAGTGTCATAGTCTCAGGTCTACCATCTACAATGGCTATCATATTTACACCATAGGTGTCTTCAAGTCTAGTCTTTTTATATAATATATTTTTTATATTTTCAATCTTTTTCTTATCGAGGTCTTTCTTTAACTCCATTACAATTCTCATGCCATCTTTACTTGAGTGATTGTAAATGTCAGTTATCTCAGGAATTTTCTTTTGCTCTACAAGTGAACCAACGTCCGCCATAAATTTTCCTATACCATCGCCTATCATAGTATATGGAATTTCAGTAACTACAAGTTTATCCTTGTCCTTTGACTTCTTTGCCATCTCATAGACTATCTTGCCACGAAGTTTAAGTTTGCCAGATCCTGTTTTATAAATTTCAGGTAGTTCTGACATATTTGCTATGATGCCTCCAGTTGGAAAATCTGGTCCCTTTAATATCTTAAGCATTGACTTAAGAGTCATGCCTTCATTCTTTACATACTCTATAACCAAGTCACAAATCTCAGAAAGATTATGCGATGGTGCGCTTGTAGCCATACCAACAGCTATACCTTCAGAACCATTTAAAAGAAAATTAGGAAAACGACAAGGAAGTATAGTTGGCTCTTTCAACTTCTCATCATAGTTAGGCATAAAGTCAACTGTCTTATCAAGATCTTGTAGCATCACATCATCAGAAAATTTAGACAACCTCGCCTCTGTATAACGTTGTGCTGCTGGACTATCTCCTTCTATAGAACCAAAATTACCTTGACCAACAGCCAAAGGAACCATCCTCTTAAAATCTTGCGCCATTACTACAAGAGTTTCATAGATAGATGTGTCACCATGAGGGTGATATTTTCCCATTACATCACCGACTATTCTCGCAGATTTAAGAGTTGGCTTATTTGCGTGAACGCCCAATTCATTCATACCATACAAAACTCTTCTTTGAACTGGCTTCAATCCATCTCTTATATCCGGGATTGCACGTGCAGTAATTACCGACATAGAGTAATTAATGTAACTCGTTTTCATCTCCTCACTGTATTCTGTTGTTAAAATCTTTTCTGACATAAATCTTTATTCCTTTCGTATTGTAAAATCATCACTATGCGGAATTTTTTTACAATCATTCTTTCACTATATTCTCTCCAGCAATAGTTCCAAAAATAGTAATGTCTGCAACCGCATTTCCACCAAGGCGATTTGCACCATGTATACCACCAGTTACTTCGCCCGCTGCATATAAACCTTTTATAACATTATTGTTTGTATCAAGAACTTGTGCTTTATCATTTATTTTAAGTCCTCCCATAGTGTGATGAACTGAAACCTTTCTTGGAGTGGCTACATAAGGACCCTTGGTCAGTTTTGTAGAGTATAGTGTTCTACCAAAGTCATCTTTCTTCTCTCCATCAACACATTTATTAAAATCTTCTATTGTCGCCTTTAATGTTTCTACTGGTACATTTATCTTTGTGCAGAGTTCTTCTAATGTATCTCCAACATATATGTATTCGTTATCAACAAGATACTTAAAACTAAATCCATCGGCTGATTCAAAATCAGGTCCATATATATTTACGTAGTCATCACCATCTCCTGACTCAAGTATATAGAAAAAGTTTTCGTCAAGATTTAAAATGCTTTCTGAAATAACATCTCTTCTATCTCCTTCATTTACAAATCTCTTTCCTTCTTTATTAATGAATATTATCTCGTCAACAGCATTTACATCTCTCTTTGGATAACGAGTAAGTTTTCCATTTTTTACATTTCCAAGATATAATAGTTGTATCTGACTCATATCTACTGTGTTAGCGCCAACATTTATTCCCATATCTATTCCAGAACCAGTAGATGAAGTCTCTCTATTAGTAGTAGTTGCATTATCTAAGTCTTTCCATTTTGTGTTATATTTATTCAGCATCTCTTTGTTTGCAGAAAAACCACCAGTTGCTATCACTACACCTTTATTGGTTGAGATAGTAAATTCATTTTTATTTTTATCTATGCATTTCACTCCTACAACTTCTTTATTTTCATTAATTATTATTCCTTTAGCTTCCACATAAGTTAAAACTTTTATATTGTCATGTTTTTTTATTTCATTTAATAAAGTAGAAATGATTCCTGTGCCCATAGGCATTACTGATGTATGCGTTCTCTCCCAAAGAGCCCCCGCACCTTGTGATATACTATCATAAATTTTAAATCCAATACTCTTAAGTAACTCAAGCGTTTTAAATGCATTATTTGCAAATGTTTCAATTAATGATAAATTTCCTATCTTATCACCACCATTATAGGTCTGAAGTGCAAACCAATTTTCACTGTCAAATACACCAGATTTTCCATCTGGATTATTTTTCTTAAACTCCTCTAATTCAGCTCTAACTTTATCTTGGAGTTGCTTGTGCTCATCATTTATTGGATTTTCACTTAATGCCTTCTCAACTACCCCCATCTTTTCGTCGCTCATAGTAAGTTTCTTTTGTAGCTCACTATCTGGAGCATTGTAAATGGCACCACACACAAGTGTGTTTCCACCAATTTCTCCATTCTTTTCTACTATAATAACATTTGCATTATTTTTAGCTGC
>JAFXWR010000160.1 GCA_017542725.1 Lachnospiraceae bacterium
GATTTGTTCGTCAGTATGAAAATATTCGCTAAGGATAAAAAAGAAAATGCTAGTGAGGGTTATATAAAAAGAAGATTATTGCTTGTGGGAATTCTCATAGCAATAATTTTTGTATTGTTAGCATTGAGGCTTTACTATCTGATGGTTATAGAAGGCGATTACTATAATAGGATAGTTTTAAGCCAGAGGCAGACTAGTTATACTTCAGAGGTTATACCAAGTAGAAGAGGAGATATACTTGATAGTGACGGCAACTTACTTGCGACATCGGTTAAAGTATATAACTTGATAATAGATCCAAAAGTTATACTTTCGTATAAAGATAATAGATATGTAAATGCAACTATAGATGCTCTATCTGATGTGTATGAATACAATAGATGGGAGTTGAGAGACTTAATTGAGACAAAAAAAGACAAAGCATATGTGAGATATGCAAGGCAGTTGTCAAAAGAAGAAAAAGATAATTTCGAAAGTTATAAAGAAAAGAAGAATGAAGAATATAAAAATCTCGGAGTAAATGATAGAATCAATGGAGTATGGTTTGAAGAGGAGTACAAAAGATTTTATCCAAATGATAGCCTAGCTTCAAATGTAATAGGGTTTGTAAATAATGCTGGTGAAAGTGTGATGGGACTAGAAGAATATTATGATACAGAACTTTCAGGTCTTAATGGTAGAAAATATGGATATCTAGGGGATAACTTTGAACTTGAAAGCGTACAAAAACCTGCAGTTGATGGATACAATATAGTAACTACTATTAATTCAAGAATGCAGAGAATTTGTGAAGAAAAGTTACTCGCGTGGTCTACAGGTGAGATAGGTTCTAAGTCGGCTAGCGCCATCATCATGAATCCTAATAATGGTGAGATATATGCGATGGCGTCTACAAATAGTTTTAATTTAAATGATCCAAGGGATTTGACTGGACTTGATGAAGAATATATAAAAGAAGTAGGAAAAGAAAATATTTGGTTTAGTAGATGGAAAAATCTGTGCGTTCAAGATATGTATGAACCAGGGTCTACTGCTAAGATAGTGACATTTTCTGCAGCTATAGATGAAAATTTAGTCGGCGCCGATGCGACATTTGACTGTAAAGGATATATAGAACTTGATGATGGTGAACATAAGTGGAGAATAAGATGTAATAACAGAAATGGGCATGGGAAACTTTCGCTTATGGAAACGCTTACTAAGTCTTGCAACATGAGTATGGCGGAACTTGGCGAAATGCTTGGAACACATTCTTTTGTAAAGTATCAAAAGACTTTTGGATTTGGAGAATATACGAATATAGATTTGCCAAATGAGGCTGATACAAGTAAGTATGTCTATACTGAAAAAAATATGGGTAGAACTGATTTGGCTACGAATTCATTTGGACAAAACTTTAACTGCACTATGGTACAACTTGCAGCAGCATTTTCATCAGCGATTAATGGTGGGAAGTATTATGAGCCACATCTTGTGAAGAGAATTGAAAATGCAAGCGGCACTTACATAAAGCAAATTATAAAACCGGTTCTTAGAAAGACAATTTCAGAAAGCACTTCAAAGTATCTAAGAGAGTCTCTTTTTGAAACGGTAGAAACAGGAACAGGAAAGTTTGCACAAATAAGAAATAGAAATATCGGAGGCAAAACTGGAACTGCAGAGAAACTTCCAAGAGAAGACAAGAATTATCTCGTATCATTTATTGGCTTTGATGACAAAGATAGTCCAAGCCTTGTGTGTTATGTGGTGGTTGACCAGCCAAATCTTGAAGGAGAAGAACAAGCAAGTGCGACATTTGCAACAACGATATTTCACGACATTATGAAAGAAGTGTTAGAGAAAAATGAATAGTCTTTATAATATTTTATTTAATCCTGTGTTCTTATTTTTTCTGGTATTCATAGTATCAGTGATACTTTTTTATGGAGCTTGGATAGAACTCGGAATTTTGCAATTTAGACAGGTTGTAAGAGACGATGGACCTGAGACGCATCTAAAAAAATCTGGAACTCCTACTATGGCTGGAGTTGTATTTATAATTATATTTTTAATTGTTGAGTTATTTTTGTTGATACTTAAGGATTATGTGAATGGAACACAAGCACTTAAGATCAATATTTTCATAATAATATTTGGATTTATAGGACTGATTGATGACTACCTAAAAGTTTCAAAAAAGAATACTAAAGGTCTCCCTGGTATATTTAAATTGATTTTGCAGATTCTGTTTGCTGGGTTTGGACTTATTATTTGTTTTAATTACAATACTATGTCAAATATTTTTGCATTCCTATTTTTGATATTTATAATAGTAGGAACAAATAATGGTGTAAATTTTACCGATGGACTTGATGGATTGTGTACATTGGTTACGATGGTTGTGTCACTTTTATTTTGTGTGGTTTCATTTGAAAGAGGAAATAATGAATTACTTTATATAAATTTATTAATTTTGGCTATATTACTTGCGTTTATAATTTTTAATCATTACCCAGCAAAAATATTTATGGGAGATACTGGTTCATTGTTTCTTGGAGCCTATGTGGCATTTATGGCTATAGCACTTGATATGCAATATTATTTACCAATATTTGGAATAGTATATATGTGTGAAGTGCTTTCAGTAATTATTCAAGTATTATATTTTAAAGCAACCAAAGGTAAAAGATTTTTCAAAATGGCACCAATTCATCATCATTTTGAAAAATGTGGATTTAGTGAAAACCAAGTTGTGCTCATGTTCGCATTAGTTACTATCGTTGGTTGCGTGATAACATATTATTTAGTAAGGTGATAAGATGGCTAAGGCTATAGTGCTTGGGGCTGGAGTTAGTGGAATTGCAGCTTCTAAGTTGTTAATAAAAAATGATATTGAAGTGTTGTTATTTGATAACAACCCTAAGATTAGTGTTGATAAAATCAAAAAAAATATTTATGGGAAAGTAAAAATAAAAATCTTGTTAGAAAATGTAAGTGATGAAGATATAAAAGATGTCAATCTTTGCGTTATAAGCCCTGGATTCCCAAAAACCAATTCTGTTTATTTAAAGGTTGTGAAAAAAAAGATACCCGTAATATCAGAGTTGGAGCTTGGATATTTGTATGGAAAGGGAGAAATTTGTGCAATCACTGGATCTAATGGTAAAACTACTACAACGGAATTAACAGGAATCATTATGAAGAAAAAATATGGTGATAATGTAAATGTGGTAGGAAATGTAGGTACACCATACTGTGAGAAAGTATTTATGAATGAAGACAAAGAAATGGAGTACGTCATAGAGTGTAGTTCGTTTCAGTTAGAAGATATAGTGAAATTTAAACCTAAGGTGGCAGCGATTTTAAATTTTAGCCCGGATCACTTAGATAGATATGAAAATTATACTGATTACATCAATGCAAAACTTAATATTGCAATAAATATGGTCGATAAGGACGTACTTGTGCTGAATTACGAAGACCATATATTGAGAGAGCTCGCTTTACAAAAAAATTTATTTAAGTGTAAAGTAGTATTTTTTAGTAGCAAAAGAACATTAACAGAAGGTTTTTATTTATATGACGATGCAATATTTTATAAGGATAAAACAAAAACTATAAAGCTTGTAAATGTTAGTGAATTAAAATTAATTGGAAATCATAATTATGAAAATATTATGGCATCAATGGCAATTGGTTACTATATGGGTGTATCATTTGTTGACATAGTAGATGCCTGTAAAGAATTTGCAGGGC
>JAFXWR010000002.1 GCA_017542725.1 Lachnospiraceae bacterium
ACAACTACTTCTCCACTAACACCTGCTGGCTTATTAGCCTCTACTCTTATAGTCCAACTATCTTCATATATTGGAAGTGATTTATATGTTGCATTACTTATTACATTCTCTGCTTTTATTGCCTCTATTAATGTCTTATTCTCTGATATTCCTCCAAATTTAGCCATAAGCTCAACTTCATTCATGTCTCCTTCTAATCTCTCTCCATCCTCTAACTCTATATCGTCTATGATGTAATATAAGAAGTTATTGCCTAAATCACTTGTTGCCTTTCCACCTTTTGGATTCTCTACTTTTTCTGTTACATCTTTTTCTTCATCCTCGCCTCTACTTCCTGTTGGTGTGATGACTTTTGCAGATACTTTGCCCCATACTCCATAAAGTGTGATTACTTGACTCTCTCCTCTTCCTATTCCGTAAATGTTTTCTTCTCCCTTTATGAATGTTGGTGTTGAAACTTGTGGATTTAAATCCCATCCAAGGAACTCATATCCATCAAGTATTGTATCAACTACTGGAGACATAATAGTATCACCGTTATTTACTGTCCTATTCTCTATCTTACTTCCTTCTGTTATTACAGTAGCTCCCGCTGGTCTATTCTCATTGAATGCTAATGTGTAATTTTGATTTGCCCATACCGCTTTTAATACTACTACCGCTCCATTTATGTTTGTTAAATTCTTATAACTATTAGTTGCTGTATATGTATTCCTACTATATCTATATCCTGGAACTTCTACTCCGCCTTTTACATATCCTCTTGCATCTATACTTGCTCCTTCATATATCTTGTCTATTACCCAATATCTAAAGTTATGTCCTGAATAACTATAATATCCTCCTACTACTAACTCATTGTTGTATGTTCTGCCATATGTTTTTGGATTTGCTACTGTCTTTTGTGAAAGTGTTTGTGCATTATTTGTTCCTACATCAAATGCTACATAATAACTTATTGGCTCCCATATAGCATAAAGCACTACTTCCTTATTTATCTCATTTGCATATAACTCTTTTACATTATTTACTAAGTTTGTATCGCCGTCTTTATAAATCCTTACAATGTCAGATACATTATACTCTACATCCCCTGCTGCTACACTTGATAAGCCTTTGAATGTATATCCAGGTAATGACATCTCTAAATCTTTAAGCAAGTAATTTCTATCATCAAGCATTACTCTCATTGTATTATTATCAACCTCTACTGTATCACTCTCTTCTGCTCCTAATGGCTTATTTATCATTACATCTATTGTATAACTATTCTCATATATAGGATGCGCATAATATACTGCATTATTTATTATATGAGAACCAAGTACATCTTGTAATGTTAATCCTGTAGTTCCTCCAAATTTAGCCATAAGCTCAGTAGTATCCATATCCTCTTCACGGATTATAACATCATTATCAGCATCACTTATTGAACCTATGATGTAATATAAGAAGTTATTTCCAGATTCATCTGTATCTACTATTGGATTAGGTAAAGTCTCATTTACATCATACTCGTTATACTCTTCACCCTCTATTACTACTTTTGATGATACTTTTGACCATATTCCGTAAAGTGTGATATTTCCATTATTGTCTCTTCCAAGTCCGTCTATTTGATCTACCCCTGCTCTAAATGTTGGTCTCTTTACATCTTTATTCCTATCCCATCCAAGGAATGTATAACCGTCAAGAACTGAATCTACATGTGGTGCTATTACTGATTCGTCATTCTTTATTGTCATGCTCTTTACTTCTTCACCATATGAAACTACTGTCGCTTCACTTGGTGTTGATACGATGAAGTTTATTGTATGATAATATGTTTGCCATATAGCCTTAACTACTACTGTGGCCTCGTCTATATCTGTTAAATTCTTATATGCTGCATTTCCTTGATTTCCTTGTATCTTTACTCTATCATACAAATAACCATCTACACTATTTCCATCCTTATCTTTAACATTATCTACTTGCCAATATAAGAATGAATGTCCTGAAATCCTATATGCACTATTAAATGATAAATCGTTATATGTCTCATTATAGTATTTTGGATTTGTTAAGTTAATTGTCTTTCCTGCTACCTTATTAATTGTATCTTTAT
>JAFXWR010000161.1 GCA_017542725.1 Lachnospiraceae bacterium
TCATTTATCATAATCATCTTTGTAATTTACATTTAAGAAATTTTCATCATCATCTTCGACATCTACAAATTCATATTTGCACATATCGGCAAGTTTCATTACACTATAACTATCACTTAGCAAAATTGCCTCTATTTTTTTTGTCAAATCTTTTTTATAGACACCAATCAACGGCTCTCTATTTCCATGATGCATAACCATTGCTATGTCTAAGTCTTTCTCAAAAGAGTAGTCTATAACTCTTTTAATAGTTTCTTTTTTTACAAGTGGAACATCTACGCTTATTACCAAAGCCCTATCATTTTTTATATTATTTAGTCCAACATATATTCCTGAAAGCGGGCCCTTCATGATGTCATCTCTAACAACCTTTGTCTTGCAGCTTTTACCTCTATAGCCTGCTGCAATAATATCTTCAATTCCTAAGTCATTTAACTTATCAATTTGCAAATTAATAAGTGACTCGTTGTTGTAAATCAAATCGCATTTGTCAGTTCCCATCCTGCTTGACTTACCACCAGATAAAACTATTGCAGATACTTTTTTACAATCAACCATTATTTTTACACATCAAAAACAAAATAGTCCTTAAACTATTCTAAAAAACTTTTTCTTTTTACTAAAAAATAAACACATTTGCTCCCCTTTACCACAAATGTGGAATCATTCCTTTTCGGGAGACGGAAGGGTGCACCGTTTCCAATACACCCCTATCGTGTTGCTTTCATGGAAAACAATCTTTAGAATTACAACATCGGAATGACCGATAATTATTTTTTAATTATACTGTTATATATTATACGTCAAAAAAACATTAAAATCAATACGGATTTTAACCAATTGGCATTTTTAGCATAAAAATAACCTTCTCATAAGGAAGGTTATTTTATAAATCATTAAAGTTCGTCATCATCCTCGAGTTCTGACACATCATTTACTGGTTTTTCAAGCCCTTCTATCTTTATGCCTTTTTTCTCGGCATAATTCCAAAGGGCTGAATGTATAGCCTGCTCAGCAAGTAATGAGCAATGCACCTTTATAGGTGGTAGTCCATCAAGTGCCTCCATAACTGCCTTATTAGTCACTTTTAGAGCCTCTTGAATAGTCTTGCCTTTTACAAGCTCTGTAGCCATACTGCTTGTGGCAACTGCTGCACCGCAGCCAAATGTCTTAAATTTACAGTCTTTAATTATTCCAGTTTTATCATCAATGTCAAGATACATTCTCATTATATCTCCACATTTTGCATTTCCAACTGTTCCTTCGCCTGAGGCGTTTTCTATCTCACCTACATTTCTTGGGTTTTGATAGTGATCTTTTACTTTTTCACTGTATGCCATAATTATTTCTCCTTTTTGACAAAATCCTCATATAGAGGTGACATCGAACGAAGTCTCTCTACTATTTTTGGTAAATTGTCACATACAAATTTTGCGTCATCCATTGTAGTCTCATGACTTATAGTAAGTCTAAGCGACCCATGTGCCTTCTCGTGTGGAAGTCCAATAGCGAGTAAGACATGAGATGGGTCAAGCGAACCTGAAGTACAGGCAGAACCAGATGATGCACATACTCCTAAGTCATTTAATGCAAGAAGCATTGATTCGCCTTCTATAAATTCGAATCCTATATTAAAGTTATTTGGTAATCTCTTAGTTCTATGTCCATTAAGTTTTGAATAAGGTACCTCTTTCAAAACTCTGTCTATCATATAATCTCTTATTTCAGTCTCGTGCTTTATTCTCTTTTCAAGTTCTGAAAATGCAATCTCAGCTGCCTTTGCCATACCGATTATACCAGCGACATTTTCAGTACCAGCTCTCTTTCTCATCTCTTGAGCACCGCCATCCATGAAGTTTTTTATCTTTACACCTTTCTTTATGTACAAGAAACCTGTACCCTTCATGGCATTGAACTTATGTCCTGAAACAGAAAGCATGTCAATGTTCTCAGCGACCACATCAATAGGTACATGTGCATAGGCCTGCACTGCATCTACATGGAAGTATACTCCTTTCTTGTGACATATTTCTCCAATTTCTTTTATAGGCTCTATAGTTCCTATCTCATTATTTGCATACATTATAGAAACTAAAACTGTATCCGGTCTTATAGCCTTTTCAACATCAGATGGATTTACAAGTCCATCTGAGTCTACATCAAGATAAGTTACTTCATATCCCTCTTTTTCAAGAGCCTGCATACTGTGAAGCACTGCATGATGCTCTATCTTAGATGTGATTAAATGTTTTCCCTTGTCAGCATTTGCATGCGCCGTGCCCTTTATAGCCCAGTTATCTGATTCTGTTCCGCAGGCTGTAAAATATATTTCTCTCGGACTTGCATTTAGAGATTTTGCTATAGTTTCCCTTGCATTATCAAGTGCCTCATGCACATCCTGAGCGCCATCATAGATGCTACTTGGATTGAAGCATTTGTCACTTAGATACGGAATCATCGCATCGAGAACTCTCTTATCTACAAATGTCGTAGCCGCATTGTCCATGTAAATTAATTTGCCCATATTCTTCTCTCCTAAAAGTATTTACTTTTTTAAGCAACTATAGTATACTATTATTTACCTACTAAGTCAATAGGTAATTAAAACTTTAGGAGTGTACATGATTTCAACAAAGGGCAGAAATGCATTAAAAACTATGATAGACCTTGCGGAGCAAAATAGCAATGATTATATTCCATTAAAGGACATTGCTAAAAGACAAGGTATATCAAAAAAGTATTTAGAAGCAATAGTCAAAAAACTTGTTGACAATAAACTTTTAGTGGGAACAAGTGGCAAAAATGGTGGATATAAACTAAGTAAGCCTGTTTCAAGATATTCAATAGGTGAAATACTTGATGCTGCCGAAGGTCCTCTTTTTACTCTCTCTTGTATATCAGATGAAAAAAGTCTTTGCAATAAAAGAAACACCTGCAAGACCTACCCAGTGTGGAAAGGTCTTAACGAGGTGATTCATAATTATCTATATAAA
>JAFXWR010000162.1 GCA_017542725.1 Lachnospiraceae bacterium
ATTCTAAAGATGAAGTTAGAGTTCAACGTTCATTTAGATCAGCTAATAAAAAAATAGACCAGTTATCTGATATATTAAAGACTGTCTATAAAGATATTAATTACTATTATAATAATATGGTTTACATTTCAATGTTGATTAATTCTAAAATAACCCAAATCCAAACACTGTTGAATAAAATATCTCGATTTGTAAAAGACTTTAAAGGCAACGGAAGAATACATGGAACAATTATTGATATTGATTGGTACAATCATTTATATTTTAATGTAAAAGATAGAGAAAATGATAAAAAAATTTATTGTTATTACGCGCCGGATATGGTTAAACATTTTGTATATGACAATCTAATATCATTATTATCTGACAAAAGAAAAGATTTACTTGATACTTATGTCAAGTTAATAAATTCAAAAAATGAGAATGAACTGATACCAATTAATGCAGTTAATGATTTAGCAGTCAATAAAAATAGTCAAATCTATGATAGCACTCAAATGTATAAGATTTCTAAACAATTAATAAAATTACAATACACTTTTAATCAAAATGTATTAAGAATTTGGAATGACGATTTAATAATAAAAAAAGTAAAAGAGTTACCAGTTTTTATGGATGATTTATTAAATGATTAAATGTTTTTCTTAATGTGGATCACAACTAAAGAAGAGCCTATAAACTATGGTAAAGTTCATAGATGTAGATACTGCGATGACATCGGCTCATATAATATAGTATATACTTATCAAGTTTTGACCTTGTTTTTCATTCCTGTTTGGAGATGGAATAAGACATATTTTGCAGAAACCACTTGCTGCCACAAGCAATTTATACTTGATAAGACTGTAGGTGATATGTTAAGGAATGGTGAAGATGTAGAAATAGTGGGTACTGATTTGAGTGAGATTTATTAGTTGTGATTTTTTTATAGAAATGCTATAATTTTAATAAAGAAGATTATTGTATTAGTCAATTTATCTTAATTCCAAACAATGATTATTTAATGGAAAGAATAATCGTTTACCAATCTTGAGACTTGATTAAATGCAGGGATAATCTAACCTAGTTAGATTCAGCTAAGAAGGTGACAATGTTGTCCGCTATCTTGTGCGTAACAAGTGTATGGTATCAGGAGGAAGGAGGAAATTATGGCTACTAAGAGTAAGGTATCATCAAAGACACACACAAAGAAACAGCTTGACGATTATGCGAATCAAAATAATCCTAACAACAAGGCTTATAGAGTGAGAGTATCTAATGATAAGCTAACGAAAAAAGTATCTCGTAAGCAAGAAGCAAAGCGTCAATTAAGACAATTGTGCAAACTTGAAGATGAGTGTGGAGTAATGTATCCATTAGACCCGATGTGTTATAGCAATCCATATGATTTTGACTAATGCTGGAAGAAGTGGTGTAAGCCGCTTCTTTTTTATAATATGCATAAAATCAACATAAAACCCTTATAAATAAGCCACAAAAATGTTGAAATGTTGTGTATTAAAAACTATGATAAACACCTATTATTTAGTATAATATAGGTACATATGGAGGGCATTTATGTCGTTTATTTCGACAGTTATTAATCATAGGTATTATAGTGACATAATTGAAGCTAGCAATGGCTTCTTTTTGACTGTGGCTGATGAAATAGACCTACATAAGATTACTAATTTAGTAAAGTTCTCTCCAAACATCAAATTTAAAGTTTGCGAGCGATTTGGTATTTGCAAAGGCAAAGACACCAATGAGATAGATGCATACTTTAGTAGTTTTAAGAAGTTAAATCAATATTCTATAAAAGATGAAGTTTCTAAATATCTAAAAGTTCCAAAGATTAATCGTGTATTAAATATCTACGGTAACAGGAAAATAATAAATTGCGACCTTGAGATGAAAATAGACATCGACACAAGTTCTATGCTCAGCAATTTATTCTATCAAGTATTAAATCCATATAAACAAATGTCGGTAATTGAAAGAGAAGATTCTAAGTTGAAAACTCTCACATATTATATCAAAGCAAGTTTTGTGGTTGATGGTATATTTAAAGAGTTTAAGGTTTTAGATGTAGTTAGAGATATGCCAGAGGCTCGAGTACCAAAAGATGGCATAAGGTTATCTGCTAGTTTAGTGCCTGCTATCAAGTCAGTTGATTTGCCATATTATGTTAATAGGTTTATGAATAAATATGACATAGATGGAATAGTAGATATAGATGATGTAGTAGACAAAATGGGACTTACTATTATTGATGCATTTACATTAAAACCAGTTAAGGGTAATAGAATTAAAGGTTTAGTTTGTATTTCAAATGGAACAGTTGAAGTTGAAGAATGCACTCTTAATGTACACGAAGGCACAATTTTAATTGATAAGAGTTTAAAAGATAAGTCACTCGGCTCATATAGATTTGTAGTTCTGCATGAGTGCGTACATTATGATTTACACAAAGAGTTCTTAACTGTTCGTAAGCAATTGATGGATATTAATGCAGAATGCAGCAATTATGAAACTGATACACCAAGAGCCATCATTGATGACATTATAAAGAACGACAATCAATACTCTTGCGAAAGTAAAGTTGAATGGCAAGCCAATAATATTGCAGGTCGTGTACTTGTATCAAGTGAAATGCTCGTATCAGAACTTTCAAAGAAATACGAAGAATATGATTATTTTAATTCAGACAATAAAGAGAACATACTTAGAGTTATAGCATCAGACCTTGCCGAGTTATTTGGAGCATCGAAAGAAGAGATATGCATAAGGATAAAGCAAGTATCATTCTTTACAAATGACATAGATTTAGCACCTTATGAGACACCTACATTATTCCCTGAAGAAAAAGAAGAAATATACAACACTGATGTTACATTTAGACAATTGATTGATGATAACAAAGTGGTCTATGTTGATAATAGATGTGTAATAAATAATAACAAATACTTTAATAATGGTGCTATCACATTCTATGGCAGAAGGCATCCAAATGAGTCAATGATATTCTTTAAGAAGAATACCAACTATGATAGTTATGCGGATGATGAACTTTATTATGTGAAACCGACTAAAAAGTTGGTAGACAATATAAATCTTAGTTTTAAAGATAGTGATTTAAAAGATGACATTGATGAGTTTACTAAACTGGTTACAAATGAAAGCAAATTTGATGATTACAATAAGACCGATTTAAAAGACACATTAATAAATATAATGAAGAGTAGAAAACTAACTTTGAGTGCGATAGCAGAGAGAACAGGTCTTTCAAAGTCATCATTAAATAATCTACTAAACAGTAGAACTTCAAAAAACATCTATGTGCCAACTCTTATAGTATTTTTACATACTGCTGGAGTTCCAGTGGGTAATGCTAAAAGACTTATAAGCAAGGCAATAGGTAATTTTGAAGAAAACTATAAAAACAAGATTATGGAGTTCACTATGGACAAGTATTATTCATTAGATGACTTTGAGTTTTGCGAAAAAATCAATGAAATGAATAAGGCTGGTGAGGCCATAGATAAAAAAGCTGAAGAATTACTTTATGAAGAGGTAGATTTTGAGAGCTTAAAATAACATTAAAATCAGTTAATTAAGGGTTGAAGATTAATCTTTAAGATTGGTCTTTGACCCTTATTTTTTTGTCTAAAAATGCCATATTCCTAAAATTTTCCGTTCACGTTTGTGAACGGCAAAATCCCAAAAAATCAAGCATTTTACAAATCCCCATTATAAAAAACCTTGAAAAATCAACATTTACCCGTTCACGTTTGTGAACGGACTTTCTTGACTTCGTGTGCTATACTCTCGCCAACACTTGACGCACTACGGAGGCTTCTCATCCTGTACAGATGAGTTCCCAAGGCCAAAGTAGTGCAGAGGGTGATTAAAAGTAAAAATACTAAGTTGGGAAATTAGTAGATTTGGAAGGAGCAATAAATGAACTTGTATCCACATCAAGCTAAACTCTTAAAAGATACGAATGGTCTAATGAGAGTAGCCTATTTTATAGATATGGGTTTAGGTTGAAAAGCAAGACATTTATAGGTAGTGAGAAAGCAAGACTAATCGGACTTAAAACTTTAGTGGTTTGCCAAAAGTCAAAAATGAAAGACTGGATAGAGCACTTTAAGACTTATTACAACTTTGAAGTTTATGACTTAACCAAGAAAGACAATATCGCAAAGTTCATCAATTCAAGCAACTCGGTCGGAGTAATAAATTATGACTTAATCTTTAGAAGAGTAGAACTACAAAACTTATTACATTTCACATTAATGCTTGATGAATCATCACTTATCGGAAACCACAAAGCTAAAAGAACACGATTTATAACAGCAATGTTACCTGATGCAGTAGTTCTTTTATCAGGCACTACCGGAAAGTATGAAAAGTTATGGTCACAATGTAAATTACTTAACTGGCCAATATCAAAGACAGCATTTGACACACGATACATAAACTATATAAGCAAAGACTTTCATGTTGGCTTTCCTGTAAAAGTGATTGATAAGAGAGACCCTTACAGGAATGTAGATGAACTTAAAGAGAAGTTACGAGAGCATGGTGCAGTATTTATGAAAACCGAAGAAGTTATGGACTTACCGGAGCAGAACTTTATAGATGTAAAAAT
>JAFXWR010000163.1 GCA_017542725.1 Lachnospiraceae bacterium
ACTGTAAAAGATAGTAACTCTAATGAAATTCAATGATTTTTGTTTAGATGACTTTAGTATTTTTCAAGATATAAATTTATCACAATTAGATAAATTTATAAGTATAAGATGGATTAAATCTTATATAGGAGGTTCTTATGAAGTATAATATACAAGTATTAAGCTATCTTATAGGTTCTTTTACAGAGATGGTGAATACCTTTGGTGACACACCAAACACAGCTAAATGTTTTAAAACACAAGCAACTGGGTTAGTTAAGATAAATCAAATTTCTCAGAGAGATTTGAAGTTTGTGCTTACTTTATTGGATATTCTAGATTCTAATCAATTTGATTGGCAGAAAATACAACAAAGAATAGCTATGTTTAATTCAGCTATGAATGCTTTACTGTTTATTGAGTCTACAACACGTCCAATAGCTGCTTATGAATTAAAACTGACAAATCAAATAAATGATTTTGTATATGATAAACTGTGCGAAGTATGGGAGATACCGAAGTATGATAATAAAACATTATTACAAACCCCAAAGAATAACTCAAGAAATGGAGTTCAGTTTGGGGTTTTAAATAGTAGTAATGTGCCTAATGAGTCAAAGGCAGTTCATATTTCTCCGAATAGCGTCTATGTGCCTAATAAGTCAAAGGTGACTTGGGAATATTTTTGGATGCGCTTTGCTGACAAGTATATTCGTGTAGAAAATCCAAATGCTGTATGTAGCGGTGACCCTTTTTATTTAATGTGTAAGGTTAAAAATATTACTACTAAAGAGGCCAAGGATATAGTAGATATTATACGTTCTGGAGGAAGTTTTGAGGTAGTAGAGGGAGTAGAAAGTGGTGACCCTTGCCGAGGTGGTGGTTTAATTTATCGTAGAGTACCTATGGCTGATGATATGGCACATTCTTTGGACTTTAATAATATTGATATATAAGAAGGTTACAAATGAGTTGGGTAGATACATTAACATTTGAGCAATATAGTTGTTTTAATAAAGACGATACACGTATAAAATATGATACAAATTATACTTCTTTGTATGTTGTAATGACACGTAATTGTAATGCTAAATGTCCTTTTTGTGAGTTTAGAGGAAATATAGATACAGTAGATACAAACATATTTAAGAGGTATTTTGCAGAATTATTGACGAAATGTGTTGTTACAACGGTGCATTTTACAGGTGGAGAACCTTCGTTAGAAAAAGATACTTTATTTGAAATTTGTAAGTATATTAAAGAGGTATCTCCACATACTGTAACCTCAGTAAATACTAATGGTATTTATTTAAAAGAGCTAGTTGAATGTGCATATATTGATAATGTTGCATTAAGCAGACATCATTATGAAGATGATATTAACCAACAATTATTTGGTACACAGAGTATAGCTACTCTTGAAGATATACGTAATCTAACAGATAAGAGTAAATTACACGTTAGTTGTAATCTAATGAAAGGGTATATAGATAGCAAAGAAGAGTTACAACGCTATTTAGATACATTAGGAAGTGTAGAAATACAAGACGTTGGCTTAGTTGGGTTGATGTCTGTAAATGATTTTTGTAAAACACATTATATTGATATTTTAGATATAGATGTAGCTAGTTTAGATAAGATTATAAATAATAGACGTTTTTATAAAAAAGTTGAAGATAAAAAAGTTTGTGAATGTTTGAATTTTTTATATACAAGTAAGGATTATACATTGATGTCTGTATATTACAGACACGCTATTGATAGTAAATTAAGTGGTTCTGCTTTTTTAGTATATGAGAACAATCATATCAAAAAAGGATTTAATGGTGATAATTTAATTTGAGAGGTCTTATATGAACTATAATATTCAAACCATTACATATTTATTTGACACCTTTATAGGGCTGAATGAGTCTATAAAAAGTCATGAAAAATGTGCTAAACAGTTTAAACAACAAGTACGTGGCTTGGTAAAAATTAATCAGTTATCTTCAGATGATGTAGATTTTGTTTTGGAGTTTTTGCACATAAATACTTATGACAT
>JAFXWR010000164.1 GCA_017542725.1 Lachnospiraceae bacterium
TCTTAATGGACCAATAGTAACTATAAGAAAGTTCCCTGAGAAAGTAATAGGAATACAAGATTTGCTCAATTGGAATTCTATAACACCAGAGGCAGCAGAATTTTTGGAGTCAGCTGTAAAGGCAAGATACAACATATTTGTAAGTGGTGGTACTGGTTCTGGAAAGACAACATTTTTAAATGCACTTTCAGGTCTCATACCATCTGATGAACGTATCATTACTATAGAAGATTCTGCCGAACTTCAAATTAAGACGATAAAGAACTTAGTTAGTCTTGAGACAAGAAATAAAAATGCAGAGGGAAAAGGTGAGATATCTATGAAGTCACTTATCAAGTCTGCACTTCGTATGAGACCAGATAGAATAGTTGTAGGAGAAGTCCGTGGCGCAGAGGCACTGGATATGCTTCAGGCGATGAACACTGGTCACGATGGATCACTTTCAACTGGTCACGCAAATAACTCAAAGGATATGCTTGCAAGACTTGAGACTATGGTTCTTTCTGATTCACAGTTTACTGTAGATTCAATTAGAAGTCAGATAGCTTCTGCTATTGAGATAATTATTCACCTTGGAAGGCTTAGTGATAAATCAAGAAGAACATTATCTATAGACGAACTCATTGAGTACAAAAATGGTGAATATGTTATGAACCGATTATTTGAGTTTAAGAGAGAAAAAGAACTTAAAAATGACAAGATAGTTGGAAAACTTTGTAGAACAGAAAACCCTATGGTTCAAATGCATAAGTTTGAAATGATGGGTGTTGAATGTAAAGGATTATAGTTATGGCATTATTTGAAAAAA
The DNA here is from genome assembly GCA_017542725.1 of Lachnospiraceae bacterium. Next base: position 809 of record JAFXWR010000164.1, read on the forward strand.
AACCGAAAGAGCCTAAGGTTTATCATACACCTACGAAGTATGAGGAAACAGCGAATATTGATTATAGTACCTACTATATGACGAAGCAGGAAATTATACTATATACAGTAATTGGTTGCGCTGCAATGTTTGTGTTAGGTTACATTTTTTATAGAAGCATAATAGTGTCTACACTTTTTGCACTATTAGGATTTAAGTATCCTGAGATAAAGACAAAGGAAATAATATCAAGTAGGCAAAAAAAAATTAGTAATCAGTTTAAAGATATGCTGTATGCCATGCAGTCAGCAGTGTCTTCGGGAACCTCTGTAGAAAACGCGGTTACTATGGCACTTGAAGAAATGAACAAGCAATATGCCGATCCAAACACTATTGTAATTAAAGAACTTGAATTGATGGTTAATAGAATATCAGTAGGAACTAATATAGAAGAAGTTTTTGCTGACTTTGCAGCAAGAACACATAATGAAGATGTATTTACTTTCTCTAATATATTTGAGATATCTAAGAGAACAGGTGGTAATATTGTTGAGATTATGAGACAGTCAACTAGCATTATTTCTGAGAAGATAGAAGTAAAAGGTGAAATTGATACTAAGCTTGCAGGAAGAAAAGCTGAAGGAAGGGTTATGATAGTGATGCCGATAGCACTTATTCTGTTTATGAGTAAAGCTACTGGCGATTTTATGGAGCCAGTATTTTCAAGTCTCACTGGAAGAATAGCAGCTACTATATCACTTGCGCTTATAATAGTAGGCGCACTTTGGATGAATAAGATTACGGACATAGAGGTGTAATATGGGTGAAGAGTCTAATGTAACAACATTTAGCATGATATATTTACTGATTACCTTTGCTATATTTGCATTTTTATATATTAAAGGCAAAAAGTATAAGAGTATGTGTGATCCTCTTGACAAAGATGATTTTATGCTGAAAGATCTTTTTGGTGTGGGTTTCGCAGTTCTTGAAATTATTAATTACCAATATGGCTCTCAATTTGATAGAAATCTAAGAGTTAAGCTTAAAGAATTATATCCTATAGACTACACTGATTATTATTTAAGAGTATTTTGGGCACAAAGTTTTACTTTTCTTGTTATAGGAATTGTGTTTTCTGGATTGTTACTCAATGCTCTTGGACCTATCGGATTGGTTTTAGGTTTAGGGTTAGGTGGAGCCCTGTTTTATTTTTCGTTTAAAGGTTTGGACGAGAGGATAGAAAAGAGGCATCTTAAGATATCACTCGATATGCCAGATTTTACAAATAAAATAATAATACTCTCAGGTGCTGGTCTTACTATAAGAGATGCACTTATAAAGATTTCTAAAGAAATGTCTACGAATACACCACTTTATCAAGCACTCGGTGAATGCGTAAGCGCTATGGACACAGGTGCAAATGAGACACAGGCTTTTATGAGATTGACAGAAAAGTGCAATACTCCAGCAATGAGAAGATTTTCATCGGTAATTTTGCAAAATATTAAATTTGGTGGTGCAGAAGTTATAAGGGCACTCACTGATATAGCAGATGAACAGTGGAATGAAAGAAAGAATGCATCCGAGAAACTTGCTATGGAAGCAGAAACTAAGCTTTTATATCCTATGATGCTTATGCTATTGGCGGTAGTAATTGTTACAATTGCACCAGCTGTATTGGGTATGATGTAATAACATGAGGCTTTTGCTTCAATGTATTATATAAAAAATATTTAAAAGGAGGTAACTATTATGTTTGTAAAGTACTTAAGAGATGAAGAAGGAATGGGAACAGTAGAACTTGTTCTTATCATCGCTGCGCTTGTTTCTATAGCAATTATATTTAGAAAGTATGTAATTGATTTTGTCCAGAAACAGTTAGGAAATATATTTAATAATAGTGAAGTGACAAATAGTGTTACTACAGAGACTTCAGCTGCTCAATAATCAAGAAAAATATTTTTTATAGTAGTGGTGATTTTACTCGCCACTACTATGTAAAATATTAAAACAAGAAATAAAATATATTAATTTAAGAGCAAGAAATGATAATAAAGGTACATTATGAATAAAAAGTTCTTTGTGAATGAGGTTGGTGCAAAATTAATATTTGTCTTATGCTTATTAGTGATAATAGGATTTTATAACAATATTTATGCTGCAAATAACAATTTAAGTTTACTTGAGAATGAGAATAAAGTATTAAATAATATCATTGCAACTAGTAGCGATGTTGCAACCGGTAGTATTACCAGTATGAATAGCGAGTCTACAAATAATAGCGTTAAAATTGATGTAAATATAAGTAACAATGTAAATAATAATAGTACCAATATTAGTGGTAGTATTAATAATTCATATAATTTAAAAGAAATTGCTGGTTATAAAAGTGATGATGAGATTCTTGATGAATTAGATAGTGATGAAGTGGCTAAATCAATGTTAAATGATTTATTGCATGAGTTAAAGCCATACCTAAAAGGTGTCATAGATGAAGATATAACAGATGAGTATATTTTTTCGACAGGCGAAACCATGAGGATCATATCAAGTAATCCATTAAAGTTTCTTACAGCAATTTATAATTATGTAGTTCAAAGTATAAAGGAAATATTTGCAATAGCAGAAGTAAATTCAGAATTAGTGACTGAGTAAATATGATAAATCTGATTAAAAAAATCAAATTAAGTAGAAAGAGAAAAGGTTCAACAACTGTTGAGGCAACATTAATTTTTCCTTTGATAATGTTTGTAATGTTTGGAATTATATATCTTACTATAATCCATTATCAAAATAATGTTATGATAGCTGAATCAATAAGAGCAATGAATAGGGCTGGAGCGTATTGGCAGTATATTGATATGGGAATGACAGAAAAAAAGAATTTACTTGGGGATATTGAAAGAAAAGTCGATTATATAAATTATGATGACAATCATATACCTTATCCATTCGATTCAAGTGTACCTATGAATGGAATAATTAATATTGAGATGATAAAAAAAAGGAATCCATATAGAAGTATTATAGATTTAATTGCCAATGTTCTAAGCGAACCCTTTGGTATTCCAAATCGAAAAAAAAGTAATGCTGAGCAATATGTAAATTCAAGAATAGCAAATGTAAAATATAAATCAAACGAAGAATCTACCAAAGTAGGAAAAGGAGGTAAATATATAGATGAAAACGGAAAAGAGATTGATGGTGGAATAAAGAATGGTGGCTATATGTTTTTTGGCGACGATTTGAAGATTAATGTAGGAAGATCTTATATAAATCCATTAGCAAACTTATCAAAGAGGTTTTTTAAAGGCAATGATGTAATTGATAAGGCAATGCGAAAAGATATTGTGGTTAGTGGGGTTATATCAAATCAGGCAGAATTTATAAGAAATTTAGATACGATTTATGATATGGGTGTAAATATTTATAATTTGGTTATGCCAGAGGATGGAAACTAATGTTAGGATTTTTTGTTAAACATAAGAAAGTTAGAGGTGTCATAACGATATTTTTGACACTTATTTATTTAGTCACTTATCTGACGATTGGTGTTTTCGTAGATGGTGGACGTATTAAGATGGCGCAAACAGTTATTGAAGATGTACAGCAGATAGCAACTGAAAATGTAATGTCGCAATATCATAGAGGGTTATATGAGTACTATGGGCTATTTGGCATATCAAATTATGAAACAGATCAAATTGCTAAAGATGTTCAAGCACAGATAGAAGAATCTGTTGGCCTAAAGGTGCCAGAAGATACCGTGAAAAGTTTTATGGAAGATGTTATAACGGTTGGCAGTTCGGGATATTCAAATTATGGAACATTAACTAGTGGTGAGAGTGTGACTGATAATGTTAGTGAATACATAAACCAAATAATTGATGATTTGAATGATTCGCATAAAAGGTTTGACCCTTATGGTGTTAAAGTTGATGATGTAAAAGCTTCTTATATTGATTTATCAAATGAAGAAGCTCTTCGCGCACAAATTCGAGATGAGATGAGATATACAGCTCCTCTTATACTTGGAGCAAATTTTTTTGGTTGTATTAATCAATTAATATCTTTAGGAGATGCTACAAAAGCTGTAAGTGATGTGGCAGACACAATAGAATCAACAACTGACAAAATTGAAACTAAAAGAGAAGAGTATAAAGATTCGCTTGACGATTTAACTAAAACATTTAAAAAATTTGTTGAAAGTACTTATAAGAAAAAAGGCAAGTGGGGAAAAATCA
>JAFXWR010000165.1 GCA_017542725.1 Lachnospiraceae bacterium
CTTCATGATTTTTCCTGTGACTGCACCTTTAAATGCTATATTCTCTATTCTTGAATTTGTATTAAACTTTGTTCCTTCTTTTTGTGTAAATGTTAAGTCTGCATTTCCACTCATAAGTCCATATACATGGTGAGCATAATATGTATCTCCCGCAGGTGTCACTCCTTCATCACTATATGCATTATTATCCTTTATAATGATAGAGCCTGTACCAATATTTGTGGTTACTCCATTTGCTATAGCAAGACCTGCTATATAGTCTCCACCCGTATTGCTACTATTACAATTATAAAACTTATTGTTTTCAATTCGTATGTTGCCAAGCAAGTTTTGCTCAGGGCTATTTTTATATATTAACATTAAACCAGTATCTTTCAATGCTTTATATATCGCATTGTCATGAATGTAAATTGTAGAACCTGGTTTTGCATCTATGGCACCTGTACTTGCTGTATAAACTGAAAGCAAGAACATATTACTATTAGGATGACGTGGGATGACATTGTCACATATCTCAAGTGTCGAGCCTTCTTCCATAGTCATCTTACCATTACTGATATGTATCATGTGTTCCATGCTATTGCCTGAATTGGTCGTAATGTTGTTGCTATGAATTTTATTATAGCCTTTAAATATCAAATTCCTATTGGCACCGTTAATCCTGATAAATCCCATGTTCATATATGAGATATTTCTCATCTCAATATTTTTTAATATAAGTGTGCCGTTTGCTCCATCATGATTAAATGTTACTTGGCTCGCTGTATCTAAATCTCTTATCCTTACATCCTCCAAGATGATAGTTCCTGCATTTTGTAAGTAAAATCTACTTCTACCTGAAGCTCCTACAACATTTGTGCCATCTATATCAACGCAGTAGTACTTAGCTTCTGTACTTACACTACCATAAGATAGTCCTATACAGTATGCATTGATTCCTAAGTTATATTCTCCTTCTACTTTCTTTCCATATACCTCACTATTAAGTCTAAGTACAAATTCGGAGCTTGATATCTCTGTTATGACAGACTTTGTATCTTGGCAGTTGGTTATAAATATTTTCTTTCCATCACCCAAAAACCTTATATTAGTCATGTTGTGACCATTTAAGCAGATATATACATTTCTCTTTAAAGTAATAGTCGTCAATGTATCACTTGTTAAATCATTTTCAAGGAATAAATATGCTGGTGACTCACCTGCACTTAAACCTGCTATCATATTTACCTTTATATCAAAGGCAAGCGAATCATTTAACTTTGTATAATTCGCAGTGTCAGTATGTGCAGCTACTTCTGTATGAGTACAAGTGGCCGTAGATGCGATACCACATATCTTATGTTTGTGATTGTCATCACTTATGAGCACGGCGTAGTCACCAGACACTCCAACTATGAAGTTGGCGAGGAATGTGTCCGCTGTGAATACATTTGTTACTATAGATGTGTCATCTACCTCATCACTTGTCCACTTCATTATGTTTCCAGTTTGACCATTTCTAAAACTTATTCCTTCTATCCTACTCTCTGGATTAAACTTCTTACCTTCTGCCATGTTAAATAAGGCTCCAACATCTGGTAAGAATGATTGAACCTGATACATATGATAACCTTTATAAGTTACATCATCAGCAAGTGTCACACCCTCATCACTATATGATGCATTATCTTTAATAGTAATCTTTCCACTTCCAAAAGTTAAAGTCGCTTTATCACCTTTATAAAGCGCTGCTATTCGTTCACCAATAGTTGCTTCATTACAGTTATAAACTTTATTGCCTATAACTTCCATGCTTCCTAAAACATTTACTTTATTGTTAGCACTGTCCGCAATATCAATTATGTGCATGTTCTTCTTTTGATTTTCAAGTATGTTGTTGTTAAACTTAAATGTCGCTCCTTCATTTACTGTAAATGTATTGTTGCCACCAAAAATGAATATTATTTGATTGCCACTTGCATAATTGTCATGCACATCAAGAGTTCCATTTACACTTACTATACCATAATTTATAGTTATCATCCTTTTATTGTTACCTGTGTGATTGTCAGTTTTATTATTATAAATCTCATTATCTCCATTAAAGTTTACTCTTGTACCTCCACTATCATTTCCTATGTCTACTATGCTTTGGAATCCTGCATTATCATACACTTTCAAGTCTCTTATATTTACTGTACTTTTTTTGTTGAAACTACATAAATAAGTTCCACTCACACCGCCAGCAACATTATAATTTTTAATGACAACATCATATAATGTCACAGTTGCATTGTCCGCATATATATTAATCACTACCGTATCTTGCGAAGGGGCATCTGTACCATCAAACTCTACGCTATAAAATGCTGAGCCATTATATATTGCATAAGCAGCAACATAGCCTCTCATTGATTTAACTTTTATATTTCTATTTATACCAAACACCTGTACCCAACAATTAAACATATGGCCGAGCACGTTTTCAGATGAAAATTCTGCAGGCGCTCCGCAGTTTGTTATATATAATTTTACATTATTTTTATTTCCGGTATTAAAATAGATATTCCTAATAGAGTGCCCATTTAGACATAGATATACTGTTCTATTTAAACTAATGTTGGTTACTGTATCGCATATTATATCTTCTGTAAGATAAAGATTTTCTATGGCATCATCAGTCGCAAGTCCTTTTAAAAGTGCTATTGAATTCGCAGCAGTAAATTCACTTCTTATTCCGCTATAGCCAACTACTTCATTATGAGTCGCTATCTCTGCAGTATGAGTACATGCAACTCCCTCTGCCACACCACAGATTTTATGTCTATGCGTCTGGTTATGAACTGGTTTTGCATACTCACTATCTACCCCTACTTCATAGTCAGGGAAATAAAAATTGTCAGCTTTAAATACAGTTGACACTATACTTAAATCATCAACCTCATTGCTTGTCCACTTCATTATCTTTCCAACCTGACCATTTGGGAAGCCGATACCTTCAATGCGGCTTGCTGGATTAAACTTCTTTCCGCTCTGCATCTCAAAAAGACAAGACATATCTTTTTTTTCGCCATATACTTGAGTCATATGGTGATTCAAATATACTCCATCTTCAGCTGGTGTAACTTCATCGTCCTTATATGATTTGTTGTCTCTTATAGTTACTGTGCCTTCACCTAGTTTTATTTGCCTACCATTTAGGATTCTAAGTGCTGCAACATATGTGCCTCTTGTATTTTCTCCACAATTTATAACCTTATTATTTGTGATAGATAGGTTTCCATAACAATTGAATGTTTTGTTGACATTAAATATAACTGTGTTATTGCCTGACTGAAGTTTAACTACCTTGTTGTTATCAACTGCAAGAGTGGCACCTTCATCTACTTCAAAGGAACCAGGGGCTTCCATATTAAAGAAAACTTCAGGCACATTTGCCTTTAAACTTTTATTATCGTGAATAAAAAGCCCTTCTCCTTGCACACGCACAACGCCACTACCAAGGAAATTGAAAATATTTGGATTGTTTGTGTCACTGCTTTCTATCAAATTGTTATAAAACTCATTTCTACCTTTAAAAGTAAACTTTGTCGAATTATCTACATATAATAAATTTTGTCTTAACCCTACATTGTTATATACATTGACATTATTAAATGTTACTGTTCCTGTTGTATAAAATCTAAGTAGCATATTGCCAGTACTATTTACATCACTTGAGCCCGTCACTTTACCCCAATTTGCAAAATCACA
>JAFXWR010000166.1 GCA_017542725.1 Lachnospiraceae bacterium
CTTGTATAATCCTTGATGATATTTATGACAAGAATGCTGTAGCAGTAGCATTAGAGAATAATAATGTAATTATAAAACTTATACAGCAAGTCCATAAACTCTGTGGTGCAGCAAGTGGTAAGGCTTGCTCACATTTAGCTGTGTCAAGTCATACAAGTGATGTCACATTTAAAGGAATGTCTGATGACTTTAAAACCACAGGTTCTTACTTCCTTGGTTCAAATAGAACTCTCACTAAAAACATAACTCTTACAGGTGCTTTAAACCTCTGCCTTAACGGATACACATTAAATTTTGATAAATATCAAATACTTGGAAATTACAATTTAACTATCTGCGATTGTAAAGGCACAGGTAAAATCACAGTAGGAGAAAATAAAGCAGAGTTATTTAAAAATACAAAAGTAGTTCTTTTTGGAAATAGTGATAGTAAAAAGATGTCAGTTGAAGGGTATAGGATATACTATACAGATAGTGGAAGTAGCTATTCATTCTATGCATCAAATGTCCATTTCACTGGAAAGAAAGCAGCAGGTCTTAATAACGATGGAGCATTCTATACAAATAGTCAAGATACCCTTACATTCGCTAACTGTTTGTTTACTAACTTCGTAGGAAAGACTTTGTTCCATTCAGTTAATGCAAACAATAAGGACATAAGCTTTTACGGCACAAATGAGATTTCGGGTAATACCGCAACTAATTACCTTATGTATATCCAAACTGCAAACACTATAACAATAAATGCAAATTCTACATTAAATATCAAAAACAACACAATAACTACAGATACAGCGATTCCTTCTATAATACACTATGAGTCAGGCACAATAAAGAACTTAGGCACATTAAACATAGAAAACAACACATTTAAGAAGGGCACAGCAAATCCAACAAGAATGAGTGCTTTGTTTATGACTAGAAGTTCTAAGATAGAAGTAACTGGTTCATCTATAAAGATAAATAATAATACTACAAGTATTTCAGGTGGGCATGTATATCAAATATATTCACAAAATACAGATGGCATAATAGAAGCAGTAGGAAGTGGTAAGTTTAAGACAGGAAGTTCTAAATTCACCCCATATTTTGAGTCAGAAGATGGAGGAGGAGTAGTATTTAAAAATTGGACAGCAAATTCAGTAGATAATGTAAATAAGTATCTAGATGTAATAGGACTTGATACTCTTTATAGTGATGAAGATAAGTATGGCTTAGTAGAGATAGAGTTATTATCAAATAATGTAGTCCTAAATGTAGGTCATAAACATTTTATCTGTGGTAATAAGTCAGGAAATTGCACACATGATGGTATAGAGAATCATACAGTTAAGTATGAGTATGAGAAATATACCCCAGGAACTATGGAGATACCTACAAGAGACTATTATTATATAAATAACAATATACTCATAGAGAGAGATATAACATTAACAGGGGACTTATATTTATGCCTTAACGGTTTCTCATTAGATATGAATAATGCAAGGTTCATAGGAAATGCTTATTCAATATATATCTGTGACTGTAAAGGAAAAGGAAAGATAGAGACAGATAATGAGACAGCATTATTTGACAATGTAAGTGTAAACCTCTATGGTAATAAGAACGGCACATTACCAGTATCAGCAAATAGAGTATTTACAACAACCGCTAACCATACATTTACAGCATTTAGAGTAGATTTTACAGGAAACGGAGATAGTGTATCAGGAAACATATTTAACTTTACAAATACATCATCTTTAATATTCAACACTGTAAGTATCAAGAATTATAGAGTAGAGAATAACGGAATATTTAGTCCTAATGCACATATTATGTCATTCTATGGAGATAACAGTATTACAAACAATGTAGTCCAAAACTCTATATACGAAGTAGAAGGTAATACATTAAATATCCATGATAAATCTAAATTAAACATAGAGAATAACGAGATAATAATAAACAATGAAGTAACGGGTGGCATCATATTATCAAATAACAGTATTTTCTATGAGTTAGGTGATTTAAGCATAGTAAATAACGAGTATAAGGTAGGGTCTATTATGCCTACACACCTATCAGGAATACATGCTATAGCAAACTCAAAAGTATATACAAAAAATACAAAAATAAATATAAAGAATAACGAAACTAATGGCGAAGGACCACAGTATCATATATATGATGTATATTCAACGGTTAGCTTAGGCTTATTTGAAATCCTAGAAGGTGGAGTATTTAAGTCAGAAGAATCAGAGTTTAAAGTATATTTAAACACAGAGAACAATATAGGAAATGTGTTTAATAACTATACACTTGACACAGTAGATTTAATATACGGATATGTAGGAACAATTAAGCTTGATAGTAAGTATGATGATATAGAGGGAGACTATGAGTATTACATGACAAGAAACGATACAGCATTAATAGTAAGTAGAAGTAGCACACATAGCCATAAACTATGTGGAGGGGATGAGTGTAGTCATATAGGAATAGAGGCTCATACTGAAGATATGGAGTATTCATTACTTCATAATGATGTTCTTTTATATAATAAGATAGAGTTCCCAAGTAGTGGAGTATATTATTTAACATCAAATGTAACATTATCAAAGCCACTAAATATAACAGGAGACTTATCTATATGTCTAAATGGCTATAGTATAGAAGAGACTGGCGCAGAGTTCTTTAAAGGAGCAGGAAGCAATTTAAATATCTGTGACTGTGTAGGAAGTGGAAGCATTAAGGCTATAAATATGACAGGCAATATGTTTGATAATTTAAACACATACTTGTATGGTGTAAGTAGTGAAACAAAGATGACAGTTAGGTCATCAAGCCTTATGAATGTAAAGAATCAGAGTTTAGTATTATCAAATGTCCACATAGAGGGTAATGGTAAGACTATAGATACATTAATCAATGAAGACAATGTAGGGAATATAGTATTATCAAATGTAGATATAAACAATGTAGTAGCAAAGACCCTTTATAAATCAAACAAAGCGAACGAAGTAAAACTATATGGAGAAAACAGGGTATATAGTAATAAGGTATCTAATGCAATGTTTGACTTAACAGGAACTACATTCACAGTAACAAGTGGAAGTAGTTTAAATATAGATAATAACAATTTAAGCACACATATGTTTAACTTAAACAATTCTACATTAAATGTAGAGGATAGTAGTTTATTAAAGGTTAATGAGAATACATTAACAACAGATACAACAAATGATATAAGTGTAATTAACTTAGGAAGTAACAGAAATATATTTAATGAGTTTGGAAGATTAGAGATAGTAGATAATCAGTTTTATGTTGGAAGTAAGGGAGCGAATGTTTTATCTGCTGTAAGTGTAAATAGAGATTCTATGATTAATACATTTAACACAGTAATAATCATAGGAAGTAGTAGTGTAGCGGTAAAACCATCATCAGTATCACTTAGGACAACAGGGGCATATCATGTATTTGATATGTATAGTAAGAATGTAAATGGTTTCATAGAGGCAGTAGGTGGATTATTTAACACAGAGGATACAAGTTTCACAGTATATTTATCATCATCAAATGGATCAGGTAGAGTATTTTTGAACTGGGATAGTCCTTATGTAGATAGTAAACTTGGGTATAAGGATTGTATAAGACTTGATGAGTATTATAGTTCTATAATAGATACAACATATGGAAGGATAATAGACGGAGACGGAGGACTTTCAATCATAATAGCATACCATGCAAGCCATATGGTTTGTGGTAGGGATGATAAATGTACACATGAGAGTATAAATGAGCATGAAGATATATATACATATGAGTTATTAACCAGAGAGGATGTCCTATATGGATACTTCCCAACAAGGCATGCATATTACTTTAATGAAGATATAGCATTAAATGGAGATGTAGTATTAGAAGATGACTTATTCATATGTTTAAATGGACATTCATTTGACATGGGTGAGTATGTATTTAACCTAAA
>JAFXWR010000167.1 GCA_017542725.1 Lachnospiraceae bacterium
CAGTATTAACTTGTTTAATAATCTTGGCAATCTATACTTTAATTACTGGCATGAATGGAATGATATTTGGGACCCAAGTAAAGAAGTAACTGCTCCTATTGCAGGTGTATCGGCTTCAGGAAATCCTGTATATCCTGTTCTTAATGGCACATATAATGGTGTAGAGTATCATGGTAATCCTGAAACAGATACCCTTGGTGGTGAAGCTGTATTCAATGGTCGCTTATCTGGTTTGTGGGATGCTATCACTGAGTTTGTACCCAGTGCAGTAGAAGATATGTATAATAAGATGCGCCAAGCAGGTCTTAGATATGACACCATGTATGCAGAGTACCAGAAGATGCGAAACTACTGGTGTGAAGCTCTTTATAATGTTGACAGCATGAAACGTTATGTCAATACTGGTAGTGCCAACTGTGACAGAGCCTATGGTGACAAGCTGCTGCTGTCGAAATACTTCTATAAATACAGGGAGCGTTACATGGACTCTAAGTTTAAGATATTGGATGATAAAAAATATATTCCAGTACGTTTGAGTAATGTGCCTGAAGGTGTAAGTGAGTGGGGTATTTGGATGAAACACTATACTCCGATGTATGCCTCATTCTCTTGGAGTTCAGAGTCTGTATCTACTGCAAGAAGCATTGACGGAAATTCAGTGTATTTGAAGGGTCCTGCTTCAACTTCCGCAAATGAGGATGCTCATATTAATGATGCTGATACAGTGACTGAAATAGGTTTTTATACCAAGGAGAGTGGTGTATATGTAGAACATGGTTTTGAGACTATGCAAGGCTTCTGGTTTGCTGGTAACTTCGATGTATTTAAACGTCTGAAAAAGTTCATCTGGGCAAACCCAAGTGCAAAGGAGAATACCTTACAAACAGCAAACTTCAACTTTGATAAGCTGAAACTGTTGGAAGAGCTTGTGATGACCTACTGTAATAAGTATGAACAAGATGTAGTCATAGGCTCCAACATTATCAGGAAGATAGACTTTAGTGGTACTTCTATAAAAAGTATCACTATTCCTGAAACTGACACTCTTACTGAGCTGCATCTACCTGACAGTATTAAAAATCTTACATTGAAGAATGTGCCTAACCTTAGTACGTTTACTATTGATGGTATCAGTAATCTTGAAACAGTTAATATTGAGAATGCTGGAACTACGGTATATAATAGTATAGTAGAAGCACTTGTAACTGCTATTACTAACGGTGAAGATGTAAGTCTGCAAGAAGGCAGACTGACTCTGACAGATATTACTTATGAAACTTATCAAAGACTTGTCAATAAGTATGGAACAGATGTGTTTAATCCTTCAAATGACCTGTACTTTGAGGTTCCTAACAAGATATTCCTTTCTTATGATAAGGTAAGCCTTGATGCAGCAGGTAATCTTGGTGGTGAGCATGCAACTGCTACAGCAGCTGTCCTTCCACCTACGGCAGCATCTACTCTTAGGTATCAGGTAAGACCCGCAGAGATAGCCTCTACTGATGGGGATATTATCACTACTACTAATGGCAGTACTCTGAACACTCTAACTGGTGAAGTTGTTTCTGGTGGCAGTACTGATAACCTCCATGTAACAGCTGTTGTAACTGTAAATGGTACAGAAGTAAGCAGTGATGAAATTGAGATAGCTGTAGTTGTTAAAGAATACCCTACATTGACTATAAGCGGTAAGGATTATATTAGAATGAGCAATAAGGACTATAGTTATACTTATTCAGCTGACGGAGGCAATGCAGGAAAACCGATTAGTGTTGTATGGAGTTTTGAAGGCGGCGGTGGCTATATAACCAAGACTGAGGTGGTAACCAATGGTGTCAGAAAGGCTGTTCTCAGAGCAAGTGCAGTTACCAGTGGAGCTACTACAGGTACATTAACTGTGACGCTTACCTACAAGACTCACTATGTTTCGGCACAGAAGATAGTAACATTGCAGGAGCTGGCTGGTGCTGTTGATTTAGGATTAAGTGTACTATGGGCAAGTGGTAACATTGTAAAAGATTCTGAGGGTAATTATTCTATAGGAGCGTCTACTGCCGCAGGTTGTTTCTTTACACGTGGTAATATTGTAGGCTATAACTCAAGTGAGATTGGTACTGGGGAAGGACAGCATTCATTTACACAAGAGGATTATGCCACTACTCCTGCTGCTAATGGCCCATTTAGTGATGCTGCCAGGGAATTGCTTGGAGAAAATGGACAACCGAGTGAAGAATGGAGATTGCCTTCAATAACTGAGATTCAAGAATTAGTTCGAGACTGTACTTGGACTTATGAGAATAATGGTTGGAAAGTAACAAGTAAAAAAGCAGATAATAATAATTATATCTTTATACCATTGAGTGATAATTATAATGGTACAAGTGGAGTTGGAAGTATCTATAATCCAAGATGCTATAGAAATAGCCATATTAATGGTAATGTTTCAAATACTTTGCAGATACGACAGCAAGATCATTTAGCGGACGGTTTACTTTCTAAATACGTTGGTGCTCCAATAAGACCTGTCGCTTCAATTTAAAATTATATTGGTTATGAATAAAGTATATGGACAAATAAACAGTTATTCTCCTATAAGAGATGACAGAAGCCGTATTGTAGTATGTTACGGCAAGGAGGATATTGACGCAACAAATGCTATTTGGTATGAGATTTACTTTGATAAGACTACCCATAGCTTTGAGGAAGTAAGGGATGCTATTATAGCTGATATTGATGCTCAGACTGATGCTAAGATATTAGATGGTTATCAATGGACTATCTTGCATGGTGATGATGCTGGTAAGACTATCAATGTATGGCTTAGTAAAGAGAACCAAAGCAACTTTAAAGCAAAGCATGACACTGCTACTCAGTATCCTCAGCTGACTACATATCCTATTGTATATAAGGTAGGAGAAGTGGAAGAGGACGGTCTTAAAAGACCTGTATATGAGCATTTCCAAGATGTCAATGAACTTGCCCAGTTCTATCTTGGAGGCTTAGCTTATATTGAACAGACTCTTGCTGAAGGTTGGCAGAGAAAAGACAGCATAGATTGGGAACCCTATAAAGCATATTTCCAAGACAATGACGATAATACCTGAAAGTATATCAGCAATGGTGTGGCAGATGCAGCATAAGTGGCTGTGGACTGTGGGCATGGTGACAGGTGCTATAGGCATGATGGTTCTAATGATGGAGGCATCTGGAGGCAATAGTGTTCTTGAACTACTTGCTTTCCTTAGTTGTACTTGTATTGCTTTTGTAGGCACTATGCCATTAGTTGTAAAGGAAACTAATAAAGCTCATTATGTGCTTGCTATCATCG
>JAFXWR010000168.1 GCA_017542725.1 Lachnospiraceae bacterium
ATATAATAAACTTTAGTAGTTTGAAAATTACTTAAGTCAATGTTTTGTATGCTGCTACAATTCATAAACATTGAACCAATATTTGTCACATTAGTTGTATTAATTGTTCCAAAATTAACATTTGTCAACTTCGTACAATCTTTAAACATACTTGACATATTTGTTACTTTAACAAAATCAAGTGTACTTAAGTTAATTTCAGTTAAATTACTACATCCCTCAAAAAATGATGACATATCTGTAACTTTACTTATATAAAGCCCATCAAGGTTAATAGAAGTTAGTCCACTACATCCTTTTACGATATTTTTCATATTTGAAGATTGAACTTTTGTGGTATTAAATCCACTCAAATCAAGGTAGGTTAAACTTCTACAATTTTGAAACATATTCGCGACATTTGTACAGTTACTCGTTTCAATATTTTCAAAATTACTTATAGTAGCTAGATTATAAAAATTATTAAACCAAGAATTACATGTTGTTGGACTTATAACATCTTCTATAACTATTTTTATAATTTTGCTCTTTTTAGTTTGGGTATTTAATGTTGAAGAACTATAGCTTCCTTGTGTTAATCCTGTTTGTGCTGTGCTTCTTAAATGTAAAATAGTGTCATCATCAGTTAGATAATAATATGTTTTGGCAGCACCGAATAGATTATTACTCGGATTTTTCAACAAACTTTCTAAGTCTACAAATGTTTCACTAACACTTGCTTTATCTTCATTTTGATTTTCTTCTTGATTCTCTTCCTCATCATTTTTACTTGGTTCACTCTCACTAGCAACAACATTTGATTGATTATCTTTACTTGGTTCTACTATGGTTGTTGAATTAGTTGAGTCAGTAGTACTGGTAGACTCCTCAGTTGTTTCACTAGATTCTACAGTTGTTTCACTTGACTCTAATGTAGCGTTGGCTGTATCTGTTGAGTCAGTTGGGTAAGTTTGATTAGTTTCTTCATTCTTTGAAGAACTTTCGTTTTCTTTTGGTTCTTTGCTTTCTCCGCCATTTTCATTGTTGCCTTCGCTAGATTGATTACTACCATTATTTCCATCATTCTCTAGTTCCCCTTTGGTAGAGTCATCTCCCTCTTCACCAAAACCTTCACCCTCTGGTTCTTCAGCATTGCCAATGTCATTACCATCATCACTCTCAGGGTCAACTATATTTCCTCCATTATCATCTCCATCATTTTGGCCGTAAGAAGCTTTAGTGTATTCAACACTCGTTTTACTTGTGCCCATGATTTCAGATGCTTTCTCTTCACCAAGGTCAGTTTTTAACTGCTCGGCAATCTTTGACTGACCGGTGTCTCCAGTCTTATCAACCTCATTTGCAAAAACTGCAGCATGTGGTAAGGTCATATTGATAACCATACTCACAATTAGAATTATTGACAACCTTCTCTTATTCATAATAGCCCCCAATATTATTATATATAAATTCAATTTATTATTTTTTAATCACTATTCTTATCCTAAAATAAAAATCTCGCAAGTCCATTGGACTCACGAGATGAAAATTGTGAGCCCTTGTTTATGAGACAAGATACTAATAATCTACCAGAGATATTGTAAAGCTCACATTTTTACCAAAATGTGACTCTGGTAAACCAGTACACAAATAGACGGAGCTTTCGCCCCAATAAAAAATTAGTTTCTTTCTCGCACTTTTATATTACCATATTTATAACTTTTCCGCAACAAAAAAGAGCCATAACTGGCTCAAAAAAAGTGATTGTTTGTTAAACTATTTTACTTCAAAATCCTTCATTTCATCATCAGTAAGTTCTCGACCAAGAATTCTTGAATACATTATGGCATCCCTTAATTTATATATTTTGCCATTTGATTCTTCAGTCATACGACCATCAGGCATTTCATTTCCAAAATCATTATAGTCAATATCATTAATTTTTTTACTTTTCTCTACAACTATCATACTAATCCTCCTTAAAATACTTACTAATTAAATCTAATGCTCCATAACTATCAATATACATAATGTGCCAGTCAATGTTTTTAGCTTTTAATGTTTTCTTATAGTGATCAATAAGCCCATTTTTAGCAGTAAACTGCACATAGCCTTCATTCCCGGCATCCCAACTTTCCTTACATGCAATCGCAAATAAATGAGCTCCAACACCTTTATAGTGACCATTTTTACCTATATTATGAGGTGCCGCCTCCACTATATCAACATGAGTATATAATTGTTCTGTAATATGTTTTAATGCAATTAATCCCTCAAGTTCGTCGCTACCTTTTATATATAAGCCATAAATTAAATATTTTTCATTCTGTGGTTTAGCCCAATCAAAAACCCAACCAACATTTTTTTAAATCTATTGCTTGCTCTGAACTAATCTTTTCTATTAATCTATATTCTGTATCAAATTTTTTACCCGTAGATTGTTCTATTAAGCAATTTGTAAGTTCATCAATTTTTATATCAATTTCCACACATTCATTATATCATACTATTTAAATTATTCCAATATCTTGCAGGTTGTAAGATATCCTCCCCTACATATGCATTCCCCCCTACGATGTTGCATCCATCAATACAATATTTAATCTAATCCTATATCATCTAGATTGCGCTTCACATACACAAATTTTGAAAAATGTATAAATTATGAAAAACTCAAGCTTATACATATCTACTCATAGTCCAGTCAATTATAGCATTCATTTCTTAGTTTCTCAATATAATCTGAGGCATCCATATTAAATGCCTTACCTACTGATTGATACTTAGACAAATCAATTTTTCTTTGTCTTTTTGCTTCACTTTTAGTTTTTTTACTTATGATTTTGCCAACATAAGCGGCAACAATGCGGATGTCACTTCTGCTAAGACTTTCTATGCTTTTATATAATCTTGCAACCTCACTCATATATGCTCCTTTCTTTTCACTTATATATTACCATATTAATTGTTTTGCCGCAACTAAAAAAGGGCGGATGGTATCCGCCCTAAACTAATATGATTTGCCCC
The DNA here is from genome assembly GCA_017542725.1 of Lachnospiraceae bacterium. The sequence continues at coordinate 3,007 of JAFXWR010000168.1, forward strand.
AGATAACTTCGTACTTCGCAGGTTTACCGCATACTACACATTTATCTGAAAGTTGCTCCTGCTCCATCGGTATGCATCTTGATGAAATTCCTGTCTCATCCTTAAGTTCTATCTCACACTCTTCGCATCCACAGTGCATTGCTTTTATGAATCCCTTCTTGTTATTCATTTTGCTAATCAACTCTTCTTTTGTAAGTGCTACATCTATATGGTCATCAAGGAACTTCTTCGCAACTTCGAACATATTCTTTTGAATCAACTCAAGTAACTCTTTTATTTTTGAGTCTAATTCATTTAATTTAACTTCAATCTTCTCTCCAGTATCTCTTCTCACAAGTACACATACGCCCTTTTCTATATCCTTAGGTCCTATCTCAAGTCTAAGTGGTATTCCCTTTATCTCGCAATCTGAGAATTTATATCCCGGTGTCTTATCAGATAAATCTATGTCAACTCTAACTCCTACTTTCTTTAAGCTATTATATATTTCATTTGCCTTATCAACATTATTTTTGTCTGTCATTCTGATAGGAACTATTCTTACCTGTATAGGAGCAAGGTGTGGCGGAAGTTTAAGACCATTATCATCACCGTGCACCATTATAAGAGCACCTATGATTCTTGAAGATATAGCCCAAGATGTTTCTGTAGCATATGTAAGTTTATTATTTTTATCAAGATATTTTATATCAAAAGCTTTTGCGAAATTATCTCCAAAGTCATGAGATGTACCAGATTGAAGCGCCTTACCATCTTTCATGATTGACTCTACAGTGTAAGTAGCCTGTGCTCCAGCAAATTTTTCTTTCTCAGTCTTCTTTCCCTTCAAAACTGGTATTGCGGCATCATTTTGTATAAAATCTTCATACATATAAAGAATATCTAAAGTAAACTGAAGTGATTCTTCTGGCGTCGCATGTAAAGTATGACCCTCATGCCAGAAAAACTCACGAGTTCTTAAGAAAGGTCTTGTCTCTTTTTCCCAACGAACAACTGAGCCCCATTGACACAAAAGTTGTGGCAAATCTCTATATGAATGCACTACATCATGCCAGTAATCGCAAAATACAGTTTCAGAAGTTGGACGAACAGCAAGTCTATCTTCCAATATATCGTCCCCACCACAAGCAACCCATGCACATTCTGGTGCAAAGCCTTCAACGTGCTCTTTTTCTTTCAAAAGCAAATGCTCTGGTATAAGAACAGGCATAGCCACATTGGTAACTCCCATCTTCTTAAGCCTTGCATCTACATTATTCATTACGTTTTCCCATAATGCCCAACCATAGGGTCTTATTACTACAAATCCTTTTACACCACTATAGATGCAAAGTTCTGATTTAAGACACACATCAGTATACCACTGTGCGAAATCTTTTTCCTGTGATGTGATTTGTTCTACTTGTTTTTTTGCTTCTGCCATATTAACTCCCAATTATGATATTGTTATATCTCCAAGTGATGCGTAGTAATATGCATTTGTTGCATTGATTAAGTTATATTTTGCAACTTTTACTTGAAGTTTATTTGATAAATTTTGTAATTCAAGACCTTTATACTCAAGTTCACTAACTAAATTACTATCAAACTTTCTCTTATTTGCTTCATCATTTATATCGCAAATTTCTTTCAAGTACATGCTCGAATCATACAAAAGTTTTTTTGACAGCAAATCATTATATAGATTTTCAAATTCAGCAATAATTACATTTGAAGTATATTCTTGTCTCTTATGAAATAACTCTTCACCAGTACTTTGTGGTAATCTTTTATCTCTATCACTTATTTTTATAGCATTATATGTAGAATTACTTGTGTAAGCCCTTGTCTTATCATCTTCAAAATTTATGCTAGAAATATAATTTAAATCTATAACTGGTTCAACAAACACTAACTTATCTATGTCGCCAACCTTATATCCAAGATTTATAGCTACCTGCTCTTTTACATTTTTAAGTGTTGTCTCAGTAGCCTTAAACGAATTCTTAGCGTTTTCATATTGATCCATGCTTGTCGATACATCTAGAGCCGTCGCCAACCCCAATTCATAATTCTTTTTCTTCAGTAAATACATATCATAATACAAATTCGTTTGTTTTTCAAGTATTTCCGCATAGTCTGAAAGCTGTAAATATGTAAGGACTACCGAGGTTATTGCTTTTGTAACCGACCTTCTCGCAAATGCTACTTTATTATTATTATCAACATTTCCTATATTGTATAATGCATTATTTAACCCTAGCATTCTTTTCGTGCTATTTATAGAAGAATTTGTAGTATTATATGTTATTTTTGTAGTAGTATACATATTCTTATATGCATTTATTTGAGCCGTAAAACTATCATATTTCTTTTTATAATCTGGGTCTGTCTTATCTAAAACATTTCTTTGGTAGGTTAAACTTTTAATTGTGTCATTAAAAGTAGTCATCAAATCAAAAATCTCTTCAGTATACTGTCTATAATCATATAGTAATGTGTCGTTGCCACCTCTAGCATAAAATGACATCCAATATGAACTCTCAGCACCAGATTTAATGTTTGTATATGTTGGAGAAAAATATTTTATCCTTGATTCTATAGTATTTAAGTCAACGACAAAATTGTCTACACTATCATACTCTTCTTTATTTATCCCTGGTTTAACCGGGTTAAGTGGATTGTATTCTTCATATGGGTCTTTATGTACAATAGTGGCTTCAGAAATACTATTTTTTTCTTCAGCAACTGGCACATCAACTTCTCCCTCAAATGGATCAGTCTTTCTTGCATACGAAATACTGCCTAAAGACATAGACATTATAAGAGAGAGAGCTATTATTTTTTTTAATACTTTATATTTCATAAATTAGCAACTAGCAAACCCCAATACCGAATATTTATAATTTTCAACTGCAATCTTTAAATCATACTTTGCACTCTGAAGATTATTTCGCGCAATAGTCACATTATGTTCTGCTGTCAATAATTCCTTTTCACTAATGTTCCCATGCTCATATTCATTATTTGCTTTGGTTAAATTATCCTTTGCAAGATTAAGTGCAATTTCTCTATTATAATTAGTATCTACTGCATCCAAAATACTTCTATATTTATTTTCTAAGTCATTATAAATTTTCTCAGGTGCTGATTCATATAAAATATTGAACTCATTTTTAACTTCTTCATTTCTAGCATTTTCTATCTTCCTTCTATAAATCTCTTGCTGTATATTATGAGCAAGTGCCATTTGATAATCATTGTTTAGGTTAATTGTATCAATATTTAAATCTATACTTAAATCTATAGGAGTTATATATATATCATCACTTGAAGTTTTACCACAGTTCAACAAAAGCTTTCTCTTATAAGTTTTCTGAGCCGACTCTGCAGATATTAGTGCTGACTCTGCATCAACAACTGCTTTTTTTGCTGTAAGTAAATCAACCTGTGTACCACTTCCATATTTGAGGGCATTCTCAGCCTTTTCTTGTCCTCTCTTAGCTTCTTTTATATTGTCTTCAGCATTTAATAATTCAAAAGCACTTTTTTGGTAATTTATATCCAAGATTTTTGTCGATAATACTAATTGCATCTCTGCAAGATAGTTTGCCAAGAAATCTGTATAAGAGTCACTCGCACTCTTATCTGCTTGAATCTGCATTGCTCTACCCTGAGCCATCATCATACCTTCCTGAAGTTCTGAATCCTGTGAACTTGCAGCATCATATAGTCTATCAGCAGCATCCTGATACTCTTCATATACATCCTGCGAAGATTTATTATTTCTCCATGAATTCCAATTATTAAGTATCTCAGGATTATACAAGTGAATCATATCTTCTATATCATTATAATTCACAATTTTACCTTTTAATTCATCTTTTCTTTCATCCGAATATATCTTATTGATGTGCGATTGAGGTGTCAATTCGTTAAAATACTCTATAATCCCCAACTCAGCAAATGAATTGAAAGTTAATAATATAGAAAATAATATTGATATAAATTTTACCCACTTACTTTTTATCATTTTTTCTTCTCTCAGCATTTCTTAATTCCCTTTCTCTATCTTCATCATCAACCTGAACTATAGCATCGTTTGAAATAGGTCTAAGTCTTTCAAGTGGAGTTCCTCCTCTTCTACTGAATATATAGTAATAAACTGGTAGAATGAAGAACGCCATAAGTGTTGAAGAAATAAGTCCACCAATATCAACAACTGCTAAACCTTGTAAAACCTCACCATTTTCACCATATGCAATAGACATAGGTATCATAGAAACTATAGTTGTTAATGTTGTCATAAGTATAGGTCTAAGTCTTATTGCTCCAGATTCTACGAGTGCCCACTTTAATTCCTTTCCATCATCTAAAAATTGATTTACAGTATCTATATATAATATTCCGTTATTAACCGCCGTTCCTATAAGCATAAGCATACCAAGTAATACAACCATTGATAATTTTAAATTAACTAGCCAAAGTGCAACTATAGCTCCACTGGCAGAAAAAAGTACTGTTCCCATAACCATAAGTGAATATCTAACTGACTCGAACTGTGATGCCATAACTACAAATACTAAGAACGCTGCAATGGCAACTGCAATTCCAAGTGCCGAAAACTCTTCCACAAGCATATCATCAACTACACTTGATGCTTTCTCAACATACCTGGAATACATAGGTTCAACTATAGTTTTTTGGATTTCCTCTTTCGTCTTATCAGTTGCATACTCATTAAAATAGGTAGTTATAGTGGTTTTATATTTCTTATCATACTTTGGAATTCCGCTTGGGTTATCTTCGTAATAAATCTTCGCTATGTCTTTAACTGTAGTCTCAACACCATTAGAACTTTTTAATGGCATATTAGAAACTTTTTCTATCGTATCATATTCGTTGTCTGCATATTCAAGATATATATTTTGTGTCTCACCATCAATGGTTTTTTCCATAACCTTTATGCCTGATAAAGTATTATATAAAAGTCCACCAACAGCCATAGGTGTAAAGCCCTCTGATGCAGCAAGTATTGGATCAATTTCAATTTTGATTCTTGGAGCCGCGTTATCAAGCGATGTAGTTATATTACCACAATCTTTTCTCTGCTCAAGCAACTTGACAACTCTGTCATTTGCTTCTTTCAAATATCTATATTCATTTGATTGCAAATATATGTCAAATTTATCATCATCCGGCATCGCAAACATACTAACTGCAGATGTAGAATACGAACTAAGAGAAACTGTACAACTAGTAACATTTGCTAATTCATGCTTCCATTTTTTTATTATATTATTAGTGGTATCTCTTTCCCTTTTATCCTTCAAATATACAACTAATGCTTGTCCTCCCGAACTACCTGACATTGACATGCTGCTTGCACTATTTGACAAAATATAATGGTCAGTTTCAGGTTGTTTACTTACAAACTCTTCAAATTCTTTATAGATGTCATTTTTTGCATCAAAAGTAAGTCCTGGTTTTGTCACTATATCAAATCTAATCATTCCATTATCAGTATTAGCAACCAATTCTCTCTCAAATGTTCCTATAAGTGTAAATGATCCAATAAGTATAAGTGTACTTATAATTGCCACTATCCACTTATGTTTTAAAAGTTTTGGTAAATCTCTTCTATATAAATCTTGCAAGTGTCTTACAAGTCCTCCAGCTGGAGAAGAATCTTTCTCCTTTGGTTTAATTAGCACATAAGTAAGAGGTACAACTGATATAGCAGATACATATGAAGCTAACATACAAAATACAATAGTAAAACCGAGTGGCTTAAAGAATTGTCCTGACATACCTGACAAAAATCCAAGTGGAGCAAAAACCACCACAGTAGTAAGTGTTGAACCAAATACTGAAGAACCGATAGTTTTACTTGCCTTAAGTGCTGCAAGACAATAATATCTTACATCATTTTTCCCTGCATACTCATCGCTCGCTCTAAAACATGCCTCAAGCACAACTATTGAGTTGTCAACCATCATACCAACTCCCAAAACCAATGCTGAAAGTGTGATGATATTAAGAGTATAACCATTCAAATACATTAACACAAAAGCCGTAAGAATTGAAAATGGAATTGATGTACCTATTATAAAAGATGCCTTCAAATCTCCTAAGAAAAGGAAAATTATAATCATTGACAAAACTATGGCAATGATCATTGTTTCAAATACATTTTCTATAGAATGATTAACGTTATTGGCACTATCTTCTACAATAACTGCTTCAAGATTAGGATCTGCGTCACTCAATTTTTTTAAAACTTTTTTTACCGCCTTAGACAAAGACACAGTACTTGCAGATTGGGTCTTAGTTATTGACACAACAATACACTCATGGCTATCATATCGTCCAACTTGAGTTTGTTCTTTTTTAGTTTGGTAAATATCTGCAATATCTTCTAAATACAATGTTCTTTTATTACCAGTAATTATTGGTATTGATTTTAAAGACTCAACTGTATCATAATTAACACCACTAGACATAGATAGTTCTCTCTGACCAACTTTAACGTCGCCACCAGGAAGTGAAAAATCAGCATTTGCTATGATCTGGTTGAGAGTAGACATAGAGAGGTTATATCTTGTCATCATTTCTGGTTTCAGCTCTATCTTTACATAATTCTCTCTTCCACCAGCTATATCAACAGAAGAAACTTCACTAATCTTTTCAAGTTCCTTAACCATTGTTTCAGAAACATAGTTATATATGTCTGTAGTAGTTTTATTTTGAACTGAAATTTTAATAGCTGGCATAGAATTTATGTCCATCTCATATATTGTAGGCTCTTGCACGTCGTCAGGGAAATCAGCTTTCACTTGGTCAACTGCTTTTTTAAGATCAGTATATGCCTGATTCATATTTTGACCATAATTATACTGTACAGCAAGTATTGATACATTCTCTCTTGATGTTCCTTGAAGGTGCTTCACACCTTGTAAATTATAAAGTTCATCTTCAAGTTTCTTAGTAATATTGGTATCTATATCTTCTGGCTGTGCACCTGGATAAACTGTAACTACTGCATACATAGGCATAGATATAGAAGGCATGAGTTCATACTGAAAACTAATTATAGATATAAATCCAAAGAAAACGATAGAAAGCATTATAAGAAATGCTGTTACTGGTTTTCTTAAGACAAATTTTGAAAATTGATAACTCATTATTTAACCTCCGTTATCTTCACAGAGTTAGTGTCAATGCTTTTATCTGCAAACGAAGGTTGGAATTTCATGCTATCTATCTCAATATCTTTTACTTCACTTTTTGTAAAAGGCTTAAACTCTTCTTCAGTTTCACTCTTTGTTGCAATTTCTTCTCTATCTGCATCTTCAACAATTTTTCCAATTAGATCACTTAATTTTTTTGAGTTGCCGTCTATAGTATCTTCACTTTCCAAAGTTTCAGTTATCTCCAACGCCTCTGTAGTTTCCTCTACTTCAACTTCAGACTTACTTGCTATCTTTCTATTTTTATTTGCCATTTCTTCAATTTTTTCTCTAGAAACAGACTCAATATATACTTCATCTTCAACTTTTTCATCTCTTACAACATTTACAGTTGCACCTTCAGCTAAATCGTTGTTCCAAGTTGATACAATCTTAAGACTTCTATCAAGATCAGTTAAAACCTCTGTATAGTCCTTATTTTCAATACCAACTTCAATATACTTCTTGCTAACTAGACCTTCATCATTTACCACAAAAACATATGGCATACTAGCTTCATAATATATAATTTCATTTGGCAACAAATTTACATTTTTCTTTGTGATATAAGGAAATGTAACTTTTGCCATAACACCTGATGCAAACGAATTTTCAGAAGTTATGACAGCTTTTACATTAAATAATCCATTTTGAGTATTTATCAAGTTGGAAATATTTGATATATAACCATTATATGTCTTCCCTGCTTTCTCAATAGTGACAGGGTCATTTATCTTTATGCCATCAAGAACTCTTTCTGTAACTCCGAAATTAATCTCCTTTGCTCCTTCTGAAGTAATATAACAAAGCACTGTACCCTGATTGATTGCAGTATTAATAGTCATATTAGTATTTTCTACAACTCCATCATCTACGGCAACTGGTATTGAATACTCCATCTTTGTATCATATGCGAGCTTATATCCATCATACTGAGCTTTTACTGACTCAAAACTTTGGAGCGAAATATCACCTGCTTTATATAACTTTTGCATTCTTTCATAACTGCTTCTTGCAGTATCGTATTGTATGAATGCCGCTTCAATTTCTTTAGAAGCATCTATCTCACATATCGGATCACCTTTTTTAACATAATCACCATTTTTAACATATATATTTTTTATGTCTCCACCAACTTTAGCTACTACATAGTATGTATCTGTTGGCAAAATATTTCCCATGACAGACACATCTTTTGATATGCTTCCTCTTCTTATGTGTGTGACGTTTACTGCTGGCACTGCATTGAAATCAACATCTTTCTTAAATGTCAATCTCTTAAACACCATAAATCCAACCGAGAATATGATAATCAAAATAATTATAGCATATACAATCTTCCCACCTGTGTTTTTTACAGTCTTAAGCATGTTTTTATTTTTGCTTTCCATCTCTTCATTGTTTTCAAATTGATTTTCCATTTTGTATACCCCTCAAATAATTTATATTATTTTATTCCATTTTTAATTAAATCAAGTTTATAATTAAAATCATCATATTTTTTAAAATACTCTGAATTAAACATTATGTGAGTAAATACTGTATTTAAAATCAAAAATATGAGAAAATCCAATACATTTGCCATTTTTGTATGTGTATTCAATTCACTCTTACCTTCTACAGTATTTTTA
>JAFXWR010000169.1 GCA_017542725.1 Lachnospiraceae bacterium
AATTTTGTTAAACTCGAAACTATATATTTGATAATGGTGTATAGTAAAAATGAGCAAGAAGATATTTCAGAAGAAGATAAAAAAGATTTTAAGAAGTTAATTATTGAATTAGAAGAAGAGGTAAAGAAAAATCATGAGTAAGATGGGTGAAGAAATAAAACAAGGGCTTAGAGAAGCAATTGAAGATGCAAAAAAACATAACTTAAAAAGGAACTATATTTATATTGAGCCGGTAAAAAAATATACACCTAAAGAAGTTAAGCAAATTCGTAATAAAGTTGGATTAACACAAAAACTATTTGCGAGTTTCTTAGGGGTTTCTAATAAGACTATAGAGGCATGGGAAGAAGGTATAAATACACCATCTGGTGCTGCAAGTAGAATGCTAACTATAATTGAAAAAGATAAAAATGCACTAAAGAATTATCCATTTGTCGTAGCTTAAGGATAATATATAAATTAATAAAAGTAATGAACAATAAAAAATAAGAAGAGAATAGAAAGAATATTCTTGTATTGGCTGATCCTAATGAAGATGATGATTCGATAGAAGATTTTTAAGTTTATTTCTGATTGAATCAAATACTTCTTCATGAGTGTATCTAGTAAGATTATTTTTAGCATCAAAATCAGCAGCATCAAGAGCATCTTCAATATCGGCAAATTTGTTCTTTAAGTCTGAAACTAGTCTAATTTGAATCATAAAAATTACCACCCTCGTCATTATTTGTCATATTATACCAAAAATATGGAAGGATACAATACTAGATATAAATAAAAAAGTCGAAAAAATCCACATTTGCCCATAAAAAAACTTGAAAAAACTGCACTTTCTTGCCAAAATCCATTTTATGTTTAGAAGAAAAGTTCACAAAAAGTTCATAAACAATTAGCACTCAACACTTGACAGTGCTAACAATTTGTGCTATAATACCCATAGAACAAAGGAAAAGAGAAGATGATTGAATCTAAACACTCCATTCTTTGCTCCAATATAAAGGAATAAGGAGGAAAAGATTATGTTATTACCTAGTATTTTTGGAGAAAACTTACTTGACGATTTTATGGACTTTGGTAAAATGAGAGATTTTGAGGACATTGACAGAAAGTTGTATGGAAAGAGGGCATCAAGGGTTATGAAAACTGATGTTCGTGAACATGAGGGAAGTTATGAGTTAGATGTTGACCTTCCTGGATTTAAGAAAGATGAGATTAATATCACATTAAATGATGGCTACATAACAATTGCAGCAGCTAAAGGACTTGATAAGGATGAGAAAGACCACAAGGGCAGAATCATTAGACAAGAACGTTATGCAGGCTCTATGCAAAGAAGCTTTTATGTAGGCGATAATCTCAAAGAAGAGGACATAAAAGCAAAATTTGAAAACGGACTTCTTAAACTTGACATACCTAAGGTTGATGCAAAGAAAGTTCCGGAAAAGAAAACTATAATGATAGAAGGTTAATTCACACAAAAAGACTCGGAGACAAACTCCGGGTCTTTTTTATTATTGAAAACTTACAAAAAAAACAATAAAATATGAAAAAGTTATATAATTATGATAAATTATGAAAACATTATCAAATTATGAAAATATTTATAAATTATGAAAAAATGTTAACAGATGTTTGTAATCATCAAGTGAAAGATTCTCCGCCCTCACATTTTCATCAAAGCCAAGTTCTGATAGGGCATGAGAGACAACATCTTTATTATAGCCAGCGTTGGTTAAAGAATTTAAAAGCTTTTTTCGTCTTTGAGCGAAGGAAGCTTTTATTAATTTGAAGAGAGTATCAGCACCTACGGCGTCGGCGGGATGCTTCTTGAAATGTACTACAGCTGAGTCGACTTTTGGTTTTGGGAAGAAGCAATCTTTTGAGACTACCATCACCATCTCGGTGGCAGCAAAATAATTGCATGCAAGGGTAAGTATGCCATAGTCTCTGCTACCTGGAGTTGCTACTATTCTTTCGGCGACTTCTTTTTGAACCATGAGGGTCATCTCTGATATATATGGATTTTGTAGAAGAATGTTGATGATGGGAGAGGTGATGTAGTAGGGAAGGTTGGCAACTACTTTGATGTCGGGCTCGCAGTGCTCGCCCCTACGGGTGCCGGGCTCGCAACCAAATTCGTTTATGATAGTTTGGAAATCAAGTTCCATGAAGTCGGCATTTATGATAGAAACATTTTCATAATCTTTTAGATTACTTTTTAAAAGAGGAATAAGACTCTTGTCAATTTCTACAGCGACAACTTTTTTCGCTCTGTCACAAAGACATCTAGTGAGTGCTCCATTTCCTGGACCAATCTCTAGCACGAAGTCATCTTTAGTGATGCCGCTTTCGTCCGCAATGTCTTCAAGCAAAAATTCATCAACTATAAAATTTTGACCATGCGAATGTTTAAATTTAAAATTTTTAGGGTTGGACTTCATTTATTTTTAAAACTATTTGTCAGAAAATTTTTCTGCTTCACTTATTTTTGCGATAACAAGTATATTTTCATTTTCTCTTATTTTAAATGTAGGACCAAGGATGACATTAATTTTATTTTTGTTTTTTACTCCGATAATGTTAATGTTTTCTTTTCTTCTTAGGTCAAGCTCTGCAAGAGTTTTTCCAACCCAATCCTTTGGAGGGGTGATTTCAAAAATGCCATAGCCGTCATCTAAATCCATGAAATCATATATAGAGTTAGTTCCGCATCTAAGGGCAGTCCACTTTGCAAGTTGTTCTTCAGGGTAAACTATAAAGTTAGCACCGATTTCAGCAAGTAATTTCTTTTGAGATTCTTTTGATGCACGAGCAGTGATTTTCTTTGCTCCTAGCTCTTTTAGATTCAACACTGTTTCGAGAGAGCCCTGAAAGTCATCTCCTATAGCGACTATGCATTCATCAAAATTATTTACACCAATATTCCTTAAAAACTCAATGTCAGTGCTATCTCCAATCAAAGATTTATATGCAAAGTCACTTACGTGTTTAAGTTTATCTTCATCTGCATCAACTGCCATAAACTCGACATCTAAAGTACTAAGTTCCTTTGCCAAGTGATATCCAAATCTTCCAATTCCAATTAGTAAAATACTTTTCATAAGTCCTCCTTAACCTACAGCAACATTTTCACTTATGTATCCTGATTCGCGATTGAGAGTAGGGATAATTGAATAAATAAATGTAAGTCCGCCTACTCTACCGAGGAACATAAGTATGATTATTAAAATTCTTGATATAGTTGAAAGTTTAGTTGTGATTCCTAAAGTCAGCCCCACAGTTCCTATTGCAGAAGCCGTTTCAAACAAGGTGTCCGTAAGAGCCAAGCCATCAATTTTACAAATGATGAAACCGAATAGTAAAAATAAATTTATATACATTACAAAAATAGTCATGGCATTTTTGATAATTTGTATTCCAATTCTTCTATTGAATATATGTGGCTCGTTGTATCTTTTAAATACTGACATAGTCGAAATCATTACGATTGCAAAAGTTGTCGTCTTCATACCTCCTGCAGTAGAACCTGGTGAACCACCAATCAGCATTAGAATTATACTCACAGCCTTTCCTACTTCAGACATGTCAGCAAAATTAGTTGTGTTAAAACCAGCGGTTCTCGTTGTTACTGATTGAAAGAGTGAAGGTAAAATTCTACTTACTCCAGAATTCATCTGATATTCAAAAAAGTAAAAATAAGTTGCAGGGATTATGATAAGCAAAAATGTGGTTACAATTACAAGTTTACTTTGCAACTTATATTTTCTGAAATCAAATTTCATTTTAATCAAGTCTTCCCACACAGCAAAACCAATTCCACCATATATTATAAGCAGCATAATCGTCACATTTAGTAAGATACTTGATTCATAAGATGTAAATGAAGAAAATGGACCCTTAACACCCATCAGATCAAACCCTGCATTGCAGAAAGCGGATATTGAGTGAAAAATTGAATACCAGATAGAAGTAAGGAAATTAAAATCATTTATAAAATGGAAGAATAATAAGAATGCTCCAATTAATTCATAATATAACACAAATCTCAAAATAAATCTTATAAGTTTTATAGTTCCGCCAACGTGTTGCAAAGCGAGAGCTTCTTGAATGACTGTCCTCTGAGAAAAACTTATTTTTTGTCCAAGGAACATGGATACAATGGTTACTACAACCACGACGCCAAGACCACAAATTTGAATGAGTACAAGAATGACAATTTGACCAAATAGTGACCAGTGAGTAGCGGTATCAACAACTACAAGACCTGTCACGCAAAGAGATGAAGTGGCAGTGAAGAGGCAAGTCAAAAAATCTGTTGGCTTACCACTATTTGATGATATCGGCAAAAAAAGTAAGACAGTTCCGATAAGAACTGTCATTAAAAAACTTCCAAGAATAATTTGTGTTGAGCTAAATTTAATTTTTGTCATATTGTTAATTAACTGCTAAATCTTCAGTAGTAGCGATTTTTCCAAATTCAAGTAGTTTTTTAGTGTCGCCAAATTGGCTACCTTCTGCCTTAAGTACTATAGCAATTATATTGTTATTATAGTAACTCATCATAGAAGAGATACACCACTTCGATGCGTTAGTAAATGCGAGACGGCTTGCTGCTACATCTGCATTGTATGTTGAATTATCTTTATTTAACTGAGTGTTCTTTGACCAGAGATGAAGTTTTTCTCTTCTTTTAACTGCAGGGAGTTCGTATTCGTGAAGAGATAAAAGTTTTACGAGCTCAGGATTTTCGCAAACCTTAGCCATGATTATAGCCATATCAAGTGCAGTACTTTCGTTTTTACCTATGCCAGATGGATCTACAAAGTGAGTGTTTGTGAGACCGAGACTAGTGGCTGTAACATTCATCAAGTTTACAAATTCCTCTATACTATTTGAAACATTTTCTGCTACGACATTTGCAGAATCTACACAACCTTTTACAAACATAGATGCGAGAGCATCTTTAAGAGTGATAGTGTCGCCTACATCAAGGGCTGCTATAGATGCATCCTTGTCTATACCTTGAACAGCAGTTCTATTAACTTTTAAAACAGAATCCATACGAAGGTATTGAGATGCGATATAGGCAGTCATAAGGTTTGTGAGACCTGATGGATTATATTTTACAGTTTGATTTTTAACTGCGTAAATATGTCTTGTATTTGCATTTATAAGGGCATATGTTGGTGCAGATGTGTCAGGAACCTTTGCGGTGTTTATAGTTTTTGTGGTAAAATTAGCAAGGTGAATATTATTGGCAAGATTTACACCTGCAGTGTAAGCAGCTGCTCCTGTAAGCGGAGTTGCAACTTGTTGAGTTACTTGAGCAACAGGACTTCCAACGGGTGTTGCGACATTGTTGTTAGCACTCACAGTAGTAGTTGGGTCAGCGATTACGATTTGTTTTATCGCTGCTATGTCACCGCTTGTTATTTGACCTGTGCCATTTGCCTGATTAAAATCATAGTCAGATAATACAGCAGCGCCTTCAGGCAAGTCTGCAGCTTTTGTACTAGGACGTTGATCAAATGCAGCAGGACCATAGAGCTCCGTTGAACTAAGTGGCTCATCTGCAAAAGTATTTGCTGAAAATGCCATAATAATTACTAAAACAAAGATATTCAATTTTAATAAATTCATATTTTTCATAATAAAGTAATTTTAATACAAAAGTAAAAAAATGTAAAGTGGGGGAGAAAAATAAAGGAAGTTACAAAAAATCCGAAAAATGTGCTATAATTAATGTTTACTGGCCTAAGAAAAATACAAATATAAACGTTTATATAAACTTGTTGTATAATGGAAACTTTGAATTATCTAATAAAGATTTAGTTGTGCAAGAGAATTTTAAAATTGATTAGAACGATATTTTGGAGGAAAAAGAAATGATAAAGGTAAATTTTGAAAAAGCAGAGGAAGTAAAAAATCTAAGTAAGCATGTGAGTGCTGCAAAAACTCATATCGGCGATTTACTTGCTGGAAAAATTGATATGACAGGTTGGGTGGACCATCCAATAAAATATGACAAGGAAGAATTTGCTCGTATAAAAGAAGTCGCAAATGAGATTAAGAACGAAGCAGAGGTCCTTGTATCAATTGGTATTGGTGGCTCATATCTTGGTGCAAAGGCAGCTATTGAATACTTATCAAATTATTACAGCCACCGTGCTGTAGGGGCGAACGCAAATGGTGTTGAAGTAATCTTCGCCGGCAATGGCCTCTCAGAAAAATATTTGAAAGAAACACTTGATTATGTCGAAGGCAAAAATTTCTATATAAATGTAATAAGTAAGAGCGGCGGAACTCTCGAACCAGCTACTGCTTTTGATAAGTTTAAAGCACTTTGCGAAAAGAAATATGGAAAGGATGGAGCAAAGAAAAGAATAATTGCAACTACAGATAAGGCGAAAGGAATTTTAAAAGAGGAAGCTGATAGAGAAGGCTATAGAACTTTTGTAGTTCCTGATGACATAGGTGGAAGATATTCAGTGCTATCCGCAGTGGGACTTCTTCCAATTGCAGCTGCTGGTTTTGATATTGACAAACTTATGAAAGGTGCAGAGGCGGCAAGAAGCATTTACACAGTAGCAGATGAAAATAAAAATGATGCAATGAAGTATGCTATCATTAGAAACTTGTATTATGAAAATGGAAAAGATATAGAAGTGTTTGCGACACTAAGTCCAAATATGCAGTATTTCGCTGAGTGGCTTAAGCAACTCTTTGGTGAGTCAGAGTGTAAAGGCAACAAAGGAATATTCCCAGCATCACTTAATATGACAGCTGATCTTCACTCTATGGGTCAACTTATGCAAGAAGGAAAACGAAATATGTTTGAGACATTTATCATGATTGAAAATGATTTTGATAAAGATAGAGTAAAATACAACGACAAATTTTTTGTAAATGATTTAAATGACATAGCCCTACGCGCAACAGAGAAAGCTCACCACACTGGAAATGTGCCAGTTATAGAAGTAAAAGTTCCTGAGCAAAATGAGACTACACTTGGCGAACTTTTCTATTTCTTTGAGATGAGCTGCGCCATATCAGCATTAATCCTTGGAGTAAATCCATTTAATCAACCTGGAGTTGAAGAGTACAAGAAAAACATTAAGGAATTACTTAAGTAAAAGGTATAATATGAATTTTGAAGTGGAAACTACAAGAACATTTGAAGAGTATGAAAAGTATAACAAAGTAGTATATGAAAAGTTATATAAAATTAAGAGAATCAGAATAATATTTTTTGTAGTATACTTTTTAATATTAATAGTTTTGTCATTGCCAAAACATTACGCTGAAGCCATAGTGGTTGTTTTAATAGCGGGAATAAGTGTGTTTATTACTAGGCTTTTTGTGGATAGAGATATTAAAAAGACATATGAGACCAATACGTTGATGAAAGATGCAAAAGTTTTATATAAGTTTAGTGAAGATAGAGTAGAATCACATTCACCTATCGGTATCGAAGTATTAGAGTACAGTAAAATGTATAAGCTCATAGAAAATGACACAAATTTTTATATGATGATTGCAAAAAATATGGGATTTATTATTTCAAAAGCAAATATGACAAAAGAACAAATTGAATTTGTAAGAGGGCTAGAAAAGAAATAATAATTGACTTAAAGATTAAAAAGTGTCAAATTTGACCACTTTTATGCAAAAAGAAGTGTCAAATTTGACTATTTTTATGCAAAAAAAAGTGTCAAATTTGGCTAATTTTGTTGACAAATGGCTTAAATCCAGTAAAATTAAAATATTAAAAAATGCATAAAATGCTTCAAGGGATAAAGGTTGAATAAAGAAACGAGGCAAAAAATATGAAATTTGTAATTCAAAGAGTGCTAAATTCGTCAGTGAAAGTTGACGGCGAAACCATAGGGTCAATTGGCAAAGGCTTTATGGTTTTAATTGGTGTGGCTGACACGGACACAAAAGAGATTGCAGATAAGTTGGTTGATAAGATGATTAAACTTAGAATTTTTGAAGATAGTGAAGGGAAAACTAATCTTTCGCTTTCTGATGTTGGTGGAGAATTACTTCTTGTGTCACAGTTCACTTTGTATGCTGACTGCAAGAAAGGCAACCGTCCAAGTTTTATAAAAGCAGGCAAGCCTGATTTTGCAAACGAAATGTATGAATATATAATTAGTAAATGTAGAACCTATGAGGGACTAAAAGTTGAAAGAGGTAAATTTGGTGCGGATATGAAAGTAGAACTTGTAAACGATGGCCCATTTACTATAGTTTTAGATAGTGAAGAGATGTAAGTTGTATTATTCACAAGCAAAAAAGATATTTAAAGCTTAATGAAAAATGAAATCGTCTAGATGTGCTCCATTATATATTTTACAACTTCTTCTGCATAGGTTTTAGCGAGAGGATTATTATCTAATATATAATAAGAATTACTATTAATCTCACCAACTTTGTAATCATCTTTATCTATAAGTAAATCTATACCGAGGAAATCACTTTTTAGTTCGTCGCAAATTTTAGCACACATATTTATAGTATCCTTGTCGAGGTCAATTAAAGTTGCCGTGCCGCCTCTACCAATATTTGACCTAAAGTCACCGTTATGACTTTCTCTAAGTATAGCACCATATAATTTATTTCCAATCATATGAGCCCTTATATCTTTCCCAAAACTATTTACTATTTGCTCTTGAATGATATAAGGTTTTTTTATTTCAGAAATTTTTTTAATTGCCGCATCTTTACCTATAGCAAGATAAACTTCATTGCCGCAGGTTCCAATGCATTCTTTTATGACGAGATTTGGACCGAGATAATTTATAGTTTCGTCGACAAATTTTTCTAAATCCATTTCATTTTTATATAAGAGTGGACTAAAAACAGTTTTAGGTTGAGGGATGCCGCATTTCTCTAAGAAGTTAAAACTTTTGCTTTTGTCGTCACATATTTCTATGACTTCTGCAGAACAAAAACATCTTACGCCAAGATTTTCCATTTTTTTAGTGACATTTACATCTTTGTCCATGTAGTAACAGAAATCAGGTTTTTTGCCATTTAAAAGAAGAAATTGAGCATCAACATTGTTGTATTTTTCTAAATTGATATTATATTTTTGAAAATCATTTTTAACTCTTTCATAGTAATCTTCTTCAAGTTTCTTTTCGAAATAGTGATTGTTGATATTTATCACGAACCAGCCAGTCATATAAGTTTCCTCTTTTTCAAATATTTTAGTTAATTACAAAATATATATTATCACAAAAACGCAATATTTACCATATTTCTATTGAAATGTGGTAAAATGTAATGATAGGTATAATAATAAAAAATAAAAAGGTGAGAAATATGAAAACAAAAGAAGCAATTATAGGGTTTATAAAAAAATATAAAATTGAGTCAATAGGAGTTTTGATTTTTTCAATACTTTCTGCTATTGCATTTGATATAGATAAAACTAAGCCTTGGGCCTTATTTGAATCAATGGTTATTTTTTCCTTTATTGCGATGGGAACGTTTTTTGTTGATAAAATGTTTTCTATATATGAAAATGAGATAAAACAAAAACTTGGAAATAAAGAACATAGTTTTATGATGGTAAGATGGATTTCTTATATAGTGGTTGTGGCGGTTGAATATTTATTTTATATATGGTCAACTTGTTTAATGAGGATTTCAAATGCGTCAAATGGAAATGCAATCAACTTTACAAGCAATGATTATGAAAACATACACTCAATGATAATGTCGGCATCTATAGTTTTAACGATGTTAACATTATTTGTAATTTATTTTGTTACAAAAGAAAAAAGAATTTCATTAAAAGAGTATTTGCTAAAACTTTTTATGAATTCAATTTCTGTATTTGTTATAAGCCTTATAGTGCTTGTGGGAATATATGTGCTATATATGATTTGCGAGATTTTACTTGGCACTATTCCATATTATATAATTAGCAGAATAATAGTTTTCTTGCTCTCAATGATTTATTTTATGGGACTTTTTGTGAGCATAGAAAATGTGGATGGAAAACAGAGCTTATTTTCTAAGATACTTGTGAGATACATTATGCAAATAATGGTGTTCGTCGGATTTATAATTTTCTATATATATCTAATTAAAATAATAGTTATGCGTGAATTGCCATCCAATCAGGTATTTGCAGTGTGCACAAGTCTTTTCTCAATAGGACTTTTCACTTCACTTATGAGCCTTGGAATAAACGAAGAATCAAAATACAATACTGCTATAAAGTTTTTACCAATTGTATTTATACCAGCACTCAGCTTACAAATCATATCACTAGCACTTAGAATAGGTCAGTACGGGATGACTACGAATAGATATTTTGGAGTGATGATTATCATTTTTGAAATAGTTTACTTGGTATTTTATATTTTGGATGAGTTGCTAAAGAATGAAAAAGTAAAATTAAAAAATATTTTAATAATTTCAAACATATTTATTTTAATTATGTTTTTCATTCCAAAAGTTAATTCATATGAATTTTCAGACATTTACAACAAACTATTTAAAAAATCACAAAAAACTGAAATAGTGGTAAATAGCAATACATATGAAAATAAATATGTTATAAGGTCTATGGATTTTGATGACATTGAAGCAGATATAAAAGAATATGATAAAATAAAAACATTCAATATATATGTGCAGTATGATAAGAATGAAAAGAAGTATTTTCCGTTTAATGATGAAAAAGAATACGATAACAAAATAATAGACATTTTAAATATAATCAACAACCTTGAAAACAATATAAAAAGCATTGATGGCAATAATTATTCTCCAGAAGATGTATTTAAGGATATTGGATATGAAATAGTGACAGGTAATAACAAGATGATAATTAATCATATTTGGATGGAATACAATAAAGAAATTGAAAAGATAGACCACTTGGAATTGCAAGGTTATATGGTCACGACAGAGAAATAGTAAAACTTGTAAATATCGACTCTAAAAACCTCTTAAAACTTGTAAAAATTAATTGACAAAACACCATAAAACTTGTAAAAGTACTTTAAAAGTGGCATTTTATGCGTTATTTGAAAATCCAAGCTTTGATTGAAAAAACTGCACATTTTGCTAATAATTTACTTGAAAAAACTGCACTTTACGCCCAAAATTTACTTGAAAAAACTGCACGTTTTTGCTAAAATCCCTATAAATAGGGATTTTTATGTTTAAAAGAAAAGCATATGAAAAATTAAAGATATGGAAAGAAAAGTACAGTAAGGATTATAGTGCTTTACTTATTGGTGCGAGAAGAGTTGGGAAATCAACTATAGCGGAAGAATTTGCAAAAAATGAGTATAAGTCATATATTAAAATAGATTTTGCAGATATAAAAAAGGAATTGCTACAAGTGTTTGATGACATAAATGATTTAGATATCTTCTTTATGAGATTGCAAGCAAGTGTCAATACTAAATTATATAAAAAAGAATCTGTAATAATTTTCGACGAAATACAACTATTTCCAAAAGTAAGACAAGCGATTAAATACCTAGTTAAAGATGGTAGATATGACTATATAGAGACTGGGTCTTTAATAAGTATAAAGAAAAATGTCAAAGACATAGTAATCCCATCAGAAGAACACAAGATAAATGTTTTCCCTATGGATTATGAAGAGTTCTTGTGGGCGACAGGAAGTGATAATTATGATACTATACGAGAACTCTATAAAACAAATAAAAAAGTTGGCGATAAATTGAATAATAAATTAATGAGAGATCTACGAGTATATATGGCAGTTGGAGGTATGCCACAGGCTGTTAGTGCTTATGTGGAGAAGAAAAACTTTGATGATATAGATTTTGTAAAAAAAGAAATATTAAATTTGTATAAAGATGACTTTAGAAAAATAGATAGTTCGGGAAGAATATCTATGCTATACAATGCGGTGCCTTCACAACTAGCGCTTAATAAAAAGAGGTTCATTTTATCAAATGCAGTGGGAAAGAGAGTGACATCAAAAGATAAAGAATTACTTTACGAAGTAATTGATTCAAAAACAGTTCTTATTAAGTATAATGTAACAGATGTAAGCTCAACTTTAGAACAAACGAAGGATATAGATGATTACAAACTATATTTGTCAGATACAGGGCTTTTTATATCAATGCTGTTTAATGATAAGAGCAAAGCATATATAGATATTTATTCAAAACTTTTGAGCGATAAACTTCCAGTAAATATGGGATTTGTATATGAAAATTTTGTTGCACAAATACTGACTTCTTTTGGCTATGATTTATATTATCATACATGGGCAAAAGAAAACAGTTCACATAGTTACGAGATAGATTTTCTGGTTCCGCATGGATTAAAAATAATTCCTTTTGAAGTAAAATCATCCGTGATTCATAATCATAATTCAATAGATGCATTTAAAAAGAAATATTCAAATCAAGTAATAAGACAATATCTTTTATCTCAAAAAGATGTTGATAGAGAAAATGAATTATATTTTAAACCTATATACATGCTGCCGTTTATTTTAGAAGAATTGTAACTGCATAAATACCATCAAAATATTGTTAAAAGTTAAAATCTAAATATAAGTCAATAAATTATAGGATGTATTGTAGGAAAAGTAGAAGAAAAATGAAGAAGATTAGCAAAATTAAATATTTTAGAGTAGTAGTATTATTGTCGATAATACTCTTGTTAAGTATGTCTTGCACTAAAGAAAGGCGAAGTGAAATTATAATAAGAGAAATCGAAAACGAAACAATGCAAACTCAAAGCAAACCCATAGAACACAATGAGTATAGATATGTCATAAACAGAAGAAGTGGTAAAGTTCATACATATAATCATGGCATAGAAATAATTGAAAATCCAGATAATATATTAAAAACCAATGAAAATTTGGAGAAGATTTTAGAAGATGAAAAATATGATATATGTTTAACATGTTATGCTGGACTAGACTTGAATTTAAAAAAGTATAAGAAAAAGACTAATGACAGCAAAACTAACAAACAAATTGATGAAGAGATTGCTTTAATAGAAAAGTATATGAGATTGTATGAGTTTGGTCAATTGGATACGGAAACACAGAAGTTTTTGATATGTATTTTTGAAGTTGGAAATTGGTATGTAAATAATGTATATACTCAATTAGGCGGTCAGAAATCAGCTTTAGAGATAAATAGTATTGCTGCAGATAATGCGAGCGAGAATGCATATAAGAGATGGCGAGATTATTTAGATAAAGAATATTATAGCAAATATGAATTAAGAACAGAAAAGAGAATTTTACCAGTAGTGTATGATGGAGAAAAATCTACAGATATGGTTACTTATAGGTGCGATTTATTTAAGAATGCAGGCTATGGTAAAGGTGACAACATATATAGTAAGTCTGGAATGCAAACATTGAAAAATGCAGAGGGCGAAGAGATAGACAAAGAATGGAAGAATTATTGTGTGGTTGATGATAGTTCTAAATTTGCCGTTGCTGTGTATTATCATTATATTAATAAAGAAATTTTAAAAGATAAAGTTTCAGATGAAAAAACGGCATATGATATTGATTTATGGACTACGGGGACATTAGACTACTCATCTAAAAAATCAAAAATGGTTAATAAGTTAATAAAATTATCAAGAAAATTTGAATTTTTTGATAAAACAAAAATTATAGAGGAAAATAATAAATATCTTAGAGGAGAGATTGATGAAGAATTAAGTTTGAAAGTTGGTGATTTAATATATAAGCCAAAGAGCAAAACTACTGATGGAAATGTTGAATTTTATATTGGAAATAATAAAGTTGTTGGCTGGGGCCATATAAATAAGAACTATGTAACTAAAAAAGTTTTTAAGCAAATTAATAATGAATTTTTTAGTGATTATGTAGAGGATAATGATGTGCCATATATATCTATAATAAGATTTAAAGGAGGACAAAAGAATGTTAAAAAATAAGAAAGTATTATTGATTTTATTTGCAATATTGGCAATTTATATTGTTTTATTATTTGTGATGAAAAAGAGTATATATGATATTGATAAGGCGGTTGTTGAGTACGATATAAGTAACGATAAAATTAAGTATGAATATTTAGACTATTTAAAGAAACAATTGAATCCCCAAAAACTTAGTAACTTTATTGACAATGATTACATATATTTAGAAAATTATAATAAAAATGCAAATGGATATTCAGTAATACGAGAAATGAAAGTGGAAGGTTATTCAAATTTATTTGTTTCAATGTTTGATAAAGAAAGAGTTAATTTTGATGACTGCCCAGTGACAGAAAAGTTTAGAAAAAAATTTAACAATAATCTATCTAGTTATTTTGGTTTGATGAATGAAGATGATGCCCAAATAAATTGTATACTGGATTATAATGAAAGTAAAATAGAGTTGAAAGAGTATAGCAATTTTAAAAATTTTGAACCAACATCAATTTATAATTATTTTTTTCATTATACTATCGATAGTGAAGGCAATGTTGACGATGTAATATTTGATTATACTGAATAATTAAAAGAAATTAAAAAAATAAGGTAGCGTATTGACAGCACAATATACTTATACCATACTGAATAATTAGTAAGTGAAAATATTTTCAGCAAAATGTTTTATAATAGAACCGAAGAATTGAAAGAATCAAAGCGATTAATGGCCTTAATGTTGGTAAAGTAGGATTAGTAAGTAGCAAGGGTTTTGATTTTGACGATAAGGCCATAGAACAAATTGATGGTAAAATAATTTATGAGCAATAAGAATATTAAAACGAAATATTTGACTATAATGAATGATGAAGCAGAAAAGTTTAGGGTGTTATATTTGTGAACACGAGAGGAGTTTTTATGGAACACATAAGTAGAGAAAGAGCATACGAAATATTGACAAAATATATGGTTGGAGAAAATTATCTTCAGCACTCTCTTGCAGTTGAAGCAATAATGAAAAAACTTGCAGAGAGGCTTGCACCAGATGAAGTTGAGTTTTGGGGAGTGTGTGGATTACTTCATGATCTTGATGAGGAGCACTGCGATTGGAAAAATCACCCAGAAGTTCACGGACCTAAGTCGGTTGAGATACTAAAAAATGAAGGCGTGGAAGACGAGATACTTTTTAATACAATCATGGCTCATAATCCAG